>JBKDZK010000707.1:0-2037 GCA_047971205.1 Draconibacterium sp. | reverse complement strand
GCTGAAAACCGAATTTTCTTTATTTCACCCCTCTGTCAGCCATAGAGGCTGACATCTCCCCTCAATGAGGGAGAAAAAGCGGAACCCCATGGCAGAGCCAAGGGGAATTATTAGATTAAATTCCAACATTCGAATCGAGGGTGTTTTTGAAGATAATTAGTTTACTTTCTTTTTTCTTTGACAAGTAATACATCCAGGTCATTGATTTTTTGTTCCATAATGAATCTCTTTTAATGATTCAAAAGCGAATCTATCAACATTTTTTTAATTCAGCACAGTTGAGCGTTTGCCGTTATTGGGGATACAATGGTCCTTCTACTAGATTTCCAGGTTATACCCTTTATTTTTTCTGACATACCTCAAAACCACATCATAGTGTGATTTTAAAACACTGCACTAACAACACCTTCTGTTCTTACTTAAAAATCACAATAAGATATGATTTTACTTGTTCTTGTATATTGAGATAACTAATTTTATCCAGAAATAACATTATAATGACAACTTCGGAAATAGGTAAGCAAATAAAGGAGCGGAGAAAGGTACTTCGGATTACCCAGCCTGACCTGGCTGAAATGGCAGCTATCAGTATAAATACATTGTATAAAATTGAACGCGGACAAGCGAATCCAACTGTCCAGGTACTTAATAAAATTGCTGATATCCTGGGGATGGAATTAAAACTGGAAGTAAAACAACCAAAACTGTAAACAATGCGAAAAGCGAATGTTTATAGAAATGGCGAACTGATTGGGGTACTCTCCCAATTTTCTACCAACGATTATGAATTTCGGTACGATGACAACTGGTTTGCCAACGGGGAGCTTCCTCCGATTAGCCTTACCATGCCCAAAAGTCAACAAGTTTACAAGTCGGAATACTTATTCCCGTTTTTCTTTAATATGCTGTCGGAAGGCGTGAACAGGCAGTTGCAAACCCGACATTTAAAGATTGGCGAAAAAGACTATTTCGGCTTGCTGCTGGCAACAGCTAAAACCGATACCATTGGAGCAATAACCATTTCAGAAATTACTGGATGAGTTTACCAGAAATAAAATATTGTCCAGGAACATTGGCAGAAGGATTCGATACTTACAGTATAACCTGTTTAAGACGGGTCTTTGAAGGAAGAAAAGTAAGCCACATATTGCCATATGCACCTTCACAAAGCAATGAAGAGGATGCTGAAAGATTTATTGAAAACCGGAAACGGATTTCCATATCCGGCGTACAGGAAAAACTATCGCTTCTGCCTGACAAAAATAAATTACGCCTGACCGAAGAAGGAGAACACGGAACTTATATATTAAAACCTATCCCCAGAGATGTGAAAAGTGTTGACCAGGTTCCGGCAAACGAGCATCTGACCATGCAGATTGCCCGGCAAGTATATGGTTTACAAACCGCCCCAAATGCACTGATTTTTTTTAGCAACGGAGAACCTGCGTACATCACCAAACGGTTCGATGTAAAAGAAAATGGTTCAAAATGGGGCAAGGAAGACTTTGCGACACTCGCCGGGAAAACAGAAGAAAATGCAGGGCACAACTTCAAGTACGATTACAGCTATGAGGCTATAGGTGAATTGCTGAAGAAATATGTTCCCGCCTGGAGGGTGGAAATCGAAAAATTGTATTCATTGATTGTTTTTAACTTCTTGTTTTCAAACGGAGATGCACACCTGAAAAACTTTTCACTCATTGAAACACCCAGCGGAGATTATGTGCTAAGTCCGGCCTATGATTTGCTGAATACAAGAATCCACGTAGATGATTCGGATTTTGCGTTGGATAAAGGATTGTTCAGCGATAGCTTCATGTCTGAAGAAATGAAAAAAAGCAATCATCCCGGATTGCACGATTTTCAGGAACTGGCAAAAAGATTCGGAATAAATGAAAAACGGAGAGAAAAAATCCTTGCTCCATACCTACAAAGACAACCTTTGGTTGAGGAATTAACTCATCGTTCTTTTCTAAACGATAAAACAAAACGTGCTTATTTATATCATTATAATACTAAAAGAAATTATTTGAATAA
>JBKDZK010000706.1:0-1504 GCA_047971205.1 Draconibacterium sp. | reverse complement strand
GGGATGGTCGCCCAGCAGTTCGCCGTTGAGCCAGAATTCGGCATTCATGTAAACGCCTTCGAAAAGGATTGTGATTCTTTTACCTTTCTGTTCGGATGGAACATTAAATGATTTCCGGTACCATCCGGTGCCCCCAACCGTAAAACCACCACCTACTTGGCTGATTGCATCAGGATGGAAAGGCGATTCGGTTCCAGATAAATCTTCAATACTCCAGTCGTGCGGTAAATCGACGATTCTCCAATTGGAATCGTCAAAATCAGGCATTTCTGCCCTTTGCGCCCCGCCACGGTGAAAACGCCAGTCGTTATCGAAAAGGATTTCTAAGCGAGGGGATTCGCCCTCCAGGAAATTCTTTTCATTTACTGTATTTGCCTGAATATGTATGGTAAAGTACAAACAGAGGACAACAGTTACAGAGATTATCTTTGAAAACCTGTTTCTAATCATTTTATCAAGTTTAATTTGTTTTATATGATGCGGTTCCTATTGGTCGATATATTATTCGATGCCAATATTAGGATTATCTGTTATTTTCTCTCCCCAGAAGTTAAATACTGCCTGATTACCAATTCTTTTTCCTGTAGCAAGGCAAGGCGAATTTTCCTGAAGCCGGAATAGTTCCAGTGATTTTAATTGAGTTGGATCTGTTAAACGGTAATTATGGGGTTGCGGCATAATTATTCCCGGCTGCCTGCCGTAAATTCCATTTTTGTCGTATTTTTTTGAAATTACCTGTTCATCAAGTCGATACCACAAATTATTAGAAAAAACAGATTTAGTACCTCTGCCTTCTATTGGCTCGTCCCTTGAAACAAAAATGTTATTATAAAATTCAAATCCGTTCGGATCAGTTGAATTGTCAGCGTTGTCCCCTGAATATTTTATGGCACTGCCCAGTTCATTAATGACAATGTTGTTGTGGATTTTGCAATTTCTCAAGAAATCCTTCTGGGGTTCTGCCGACCAAATATAAATCCCGGTGTTTTCATTTCCTTCGCCATCATTATAGCTAATGTTGTAACGGATGGTGTTGTTTTCCCAAACCGTGGTGCCTGCATACTGGAACAAACCGTATCCTGCGCCGTTGTTGTCGTACGAATAATTGTACTGGACCAGCGAATTGGTGATGCCCCCGTCGAGGTCGAACCCACCGCCATCGGCAGCTCCGCGAGCCGATTCATTGTTATAGGCAATGCAATACTGAATGATAATATTATTGGCATCGTGAGCCCAAATGCCAACGGGGCCGTTACCTTTCCGAGGCATATCCCAACCATTGTTGCTGGCCGAACAATATTCGATAAGTGCGCCATCGGTTTGGCTGACGATGATCCCACTTCCACTGTGATTGGTAAAGGCAGTCGGGTCGCCGGCATTATCGTTGGCTGTGCAATATCCCAAATAAATTTTTTGGGATTTACCTTGCTCCTGGTTTGCAGAAATCCAAATTCCTGTTCTTCCATTGTGGTGAGCGTTAACATTAGTAATTTGTACATTTGCT
>JBKDZK010000705.1:0-18447 GCA_047971205.1 Draconibacterium sp. | reverse complement strand
AGTTTTCCGGGAGCAGCCATTCCCATTACGATTTCGCGAAAAACAGTATCGGTGACATCCTCCATGGGAGCCAGCGAAAACACAGGGCCATTTAATTCGTTCCAGAAATTACTCATTGCGGGGCAAAAATAGGCATTTTAAGAAAAAGAACAAAGGAGGGATTAATCTTAAAATATTTGTATGAAATATAATTTGCGAACGAACTAAAATTCTTTAAATTTAGCGGCATTGAACCTGAAACCTGATAACTAAACGAGCCCGGAATGATCCTAAATTATATTCATTGGAACCCCGATCCTGAGATTGTAAATGTTTTTGGAATTTCGATCCGGTACTACGGGCTTTTGTTTGTTGGCGGATTGATTTTATGCCTGTATATTCTGGGATGGATTTTTAAGCGCGAGAATATTCCGGCAGAAAATCTGGAGAAACTTTCGTTGTATGGGATTATTGGCATTTTGGCGGGTGCCCGGCTCGGCCATTGTTTGTTTTACGAACCTTCCTATTACCTGTCGCATCCGTTGGAAATGATTCTTCCTCTGAAGTTTCCGGAGAGTGGCGGTATCAAATTTACCGGCTACCAGGGACTGGCGAGCCACGGTGGCGCACTTGGTTTAATTGTGGCGCTGATTATCTATTCAAGAAAAACCAAACATCGTTTACTCGATGCTATTGATTTAATTGCAGTGGTAGCTGCATTGGGCGGTGCTTTTATTCGCCTGGCAAACCTGATGAACTCCGAAATTCTGGGAATGCCCACTACCCAACCATGGGCTTTTGTTTTTGAACGGGTGGATAATATTCCGCGGCATCCGGCGCAGCTTTACGAGGCTTTGTCCTATTTTCTGATTTTTGGAATTACCTTTTCGTTGTACCTAACCAAACGCAGATACCTCAGGAACGGGGCTTTTTTCGGGCTTGCCCTTCTGCTCATTTTTACCGCCCGTTTTTTCATCGAATTCCTCAAAGAACGACAGGTAGCTTTTGAGGAAAGCATGAAACTCGACATGGGGCAGATCCTTAGTATTCCTTATGTGCTTATTGGTGCCGGCTTCCTTTTTTATGGGATCAGAAAAACGGCTAAGAGCCTGAAAAACATACAATACGTCGGATTTTCGTATTTTTGAGATAATTCCTTTTGTAGTAATAAAAACCAAGTGCTTATGAAATCAATGATCATAATTCTGTTATTGGGCACCCTGTTTTTGTGCGCCTGTCAAACAGAAGATCCCCAACTAAAAGAGCTTGAACAGTACATTGAACAACTGCGTACCGAAAGTGAGTCGGTGGGTTGGACCGCAACGGTTTCTGTTGACGGTGCCACCGTATTCTCAAGAGGTTTTGGACTCGGGAATTACGAACAGCAGGTGCCTGTTTATCCCGACAAAACCAAATTCCGGATCGGAAGCATTTCCAAAGCCCTTACTGCAGCCGCCTTGGGTGTTTTGATAGAAGAGGGAAAGATCGACCTGGACGCCCCGGTGCAAAAATACGCACCCTATTTCCCCGAAAAGAAATATGAGATGACCACCCGGCAGGTAGCGGGCCATCAGGCTGGAATACGGCATTACAATGGCGATGAGTTTCTGTCGGCGAAATATTATCCAACAGTTAATGAAGGGCTGGAAATTTTTATGAACGATACTTTGCTGTTTGAGCCCGGTACTGCTTACCGTTATACGAGTTACGGGTTTAATCTTTTGAGTGCCGTAATTGAAGGAGCAGCAGAAGAGGACTTCCTTCATTTCATGCAAACCCGGGTTTTTGATCCACTTGGTATGACCGAAACTTTGGCAGAACACATGGATTCATTGATTCTTTACCGCGCCGGTTATTACGATATGGCTGAAGGAAAGGTGATCAATGCGCCGTATGTCGATAACAGCTACAAGTGGGCAGGCGGTGGTTTTATTTCCACATCGGAAGATCTGGTGAAGTTTGGCAATGCTATGCTTCAGAATACTCTTTTTTCAGAAGAAGTAAAGCAACAACTGATTACGCCGCAGAGCCTGAAGAACGGCAAAAAGACCGAATACGGGATGGGATTCTTTTCGGGTGTTGATGAATACGGAAGGCCTTATTACGGACACGGTGGCGGCTCGGTAGGTGGTTGCAGTAACCTGATTATTTACCCGGCAGAAAAGATGGTGGTTGCTGTGATTACCAACAACACCCGCGCAAAAGTGGGAAAGGAACTGCACAAAGTGGCCGAGATCATTTTGGGCGAGAATAGCAAATAGAAAACCGCCGTGTTTTTGACTATTTTCTTCTTGTTGAAAGTTCTGGTTATTTCAATAATTCCTTAAGCCTTGCTGTTATTCTTTCGAAATCAGCCTCATTAAAGCCAATCGAGGAAAGTGCAATATTCCCCTCTTTGTCGACAATAAAATTTCGCGGAATATTTTGTTGGGCATAAAGCGAGAACACTTTCCTTCCGTGATCGGGAGAAAAAGTCATGGTGAAATTTTGTTCTGCCTTGAATTTGTTAAGCTCCTCCCACGAGTGTTCGCGCCCCAGAATAATGAGCACAAAGTCTTGGTTGTTCTTGTACTGGTCGTAAACCTCTGTTTGTAAATGAGGGAGTTCTTTGCGGCAGGGAGGACACCAGGTGGCAAAGAAATTGATCCAGACTACTTTTCCTTTTAATTCCGACAGTTTCACCGTTTTCCCGGGTGCTGTTTCAAAAGTGAAATCAGGTGCAGCTTCTCCTTGTTTGGCCAAGGTGAATTCATCCTGAGCAAATAAAACGGTGGTGAGGAAAAACAGGGTGAAGATTAAAAGTAGTCGTTTCATCGTGGAATGTAAAATATAAAAGTCATTGCGCCTGTATTGTGGCACAATGACTTGTTGTTGGTAAATTATTTCTTCAGAAAATCATTTACTGCCTTTTCAATTCGTCCGTTAATCGCCGATGTGTCAGACTTCACAAAGGTATCACCGGTAATGTTCTCGAAAAGCTCGATGTAACGATCCGAAACCAAGTTTACAAATTCTTCGCTCATTTCCGGAATGGTTTGCCCGTCTTTGCCCTGGAAGCCGTTCTCGATCAGCCACTGGCGAACAAACTCTTTGGAAAGCTGTTTTTGCTTCTCGCCTTTTTCCAGTCTTTCCTGGTAGCCTTCAGCATAAAAATAGCGGGACGAGTCGGGTGTGTGAATTTCGTCGATCAGGTAGATCTTTCCGTCTTTCTTGCCAAATTCATATTTGGTATCTACTAAAATCAACCCTTTCTCGGCAGCCATTTCAGTTCCGCGCTGGAAAAGTTTACGGGTATAATCTTCCAGCATTTCGTATTCAGCTTTGTCAACTAATCCCTGCGCAATAATATCTTCTCTCGAAATATCTTCGTCGTGGCCTTCGTCGGCTTTGGTAGTTGGCGTCAGAATCGGTTCGGGGAATTTCTGGTTTTCCACCATTCCTTCAGGCATTGCAACACCGCAAAGCGTTCTTTTTCCGGCGCTGTACTCACGCCACGCATGGCCGGTAAGATATCCGCGGATCACCATTTCAACTTTATAGGGTTCGCACATGTGTCCAACGGTTATGTTTGGATCGGGCGATTCAATTTTCCAGTTGGAAACAATATCGGAAGTGGCATCCAGAAACTTCTCGGCAATCTGGTTCAATACCTGTCCTTTGTAAGGGATTCCTTTGGGAAGCACCACATCAAATGCAGAAATACGGTCGGAAACCACCATTACCAGGTAATCGTCGTTGATGTTGTACACGTCGCGTACTTTTCCTTTGTAAAAGCTTTTCTGGCCCGGAAAGTTAAACTCGGTTTTTGTTAATGCGTTACTCATTGTATTGTTTTTAATTATGATTGAATTTTAAATTTCCAGTTGTTCGTTGGGAGTTGTTTTTTATACAAATTCAGCCCGCAAAAGTTTAAAGTTTTTATCACTCGTTCTAAACAGCTAGTCTTTTCCCCGCTTTTCCTCAGCCTCCGCTTTTCCCTTCTCCCGTTCTCTCTCTTCCTGGTGTTTGTCGTAGGCATCTACAATATCGCGTACCAAACGGTGACGGACAATGTCTTTCTTATCGAAATGAATGGTTGAAATGCCTTCGATGTTTTTCAGGATTTTCAACGCCTGTATCAAACCCGAATGACTTTTTCTTGGCAGGTCGATCTGTGTAATGTCGCCCGTGATGATGAACTTGGCATTCAAACCCATTCGGGTCAGAAACATTTTAAGCTGGTTGATCGTGGTATTCTGCGCTTCGTCCAGAATCACATAAGCATTGCTTAGCGTTCGCCCACGCATAAAGGCCAGCGGTGCAATCTGAATGGTGCCGTCTTTCATGAACTCTTCCAGTTTTTTAAGCGGAATCATATCCTGCAAAGCATCGTAAAGCGGTTGCAGGTACGGATCGATCTTATCTTTCAGATCGCCGGGTAAAAAACCCAGGTTTTCACCGGCTTCCACAGCCGGGCGGCTCAGTATAATTTTGCGGATTTCCTTGTTTTTGAGTGCCCTGACTGCTAACGCAATGGCGGTGTAGGTTTTGCCGGTTCCGGCAGGGCCGATGGCAAAAATAAGATCGTTTTTGGCCGATTCTTCCAGCAACCTGTGTTGGTTGGGAGTACGCGCTCTCACCGGTTTTCCGCTGTTGCCAAAAACAATGATGTCGGGTTCGCTTCCGCCGTTTTCTTCCATCGAAGAAACACCGCTTTGCATCAGTTCAATAATAATTTCTTCCGTAAGAATATTGTATTGATAATAATGATCCAAAATAAGCGCAAACTTCTTCTCAAATGCTTTTATTTCTTTGGGTTCGCCCTGAACAAAGAGGGCATTGCCACGGGCTACAATGTTGATCTTGGGAAAGAGTTTTTTTATCAGTTCGATCTTCGCATTATTGATCCCGAAAAACTCCAGCGGGTCAATTCCTTCCAGTAATATTTGTTTATCCAAGTGCTTCTTCTATTGTTTTTGAATGTGCCCAAAATTACAAAATAAATTTGTGTGTTGGGCATTGATTGTAAAAGGTCTGTACGAAGGTTTTCGCAAAACAATTTTTTCTTACAGGATACAAAACCTGTTTGATTTTTAATTTTCAATAACTTTGCCCGATTACTTCAACCCCGATGGATGAGATTCGTTAATTTCGGGAATATTAAACAGCAAACGATGGAACGAAAAATAGAGGCTTTTAAAGAATTACTTGCGATAATGGATGAGCTCCGCGAAAAATGTCCGTGGGACAAGGAACAAACGCTGGAGTCGCTGCGGAAATTGACGATCGAAGAGACCTATGAGTTGGGGGATGCCATTCTGAAAAACGATCTTCAGGAAATAAAAAAAGAACTGGGCGACTTGATGTTGCACATTGTCTTTTATGCGAAAATAGGTGCTGAGAAAGGCGCTTTCGACATGGGCGATGTGTTGGAAGGAATCAATAAAAAGCTGGTTTACCGGCATCCGCATGTTTTTGGTGATACGGATGTGGATGGTTCGGCGCGGACAGTGGTAGAAAACTGGGAGGCGCTCAAATTAAAAGAAAAAGGTGGCAACAAACGGGTGTTGGAAGGTGTGCCAACAGCCATGCCGGCGCTGGTAAAAGCCAACCGTATTCAGGAAAAAGCCAGTGGCGTAGGTTTCGATTGGGAATACCGCGAACAGGTGTGGGATAAAGTGAGGGAAGAAGTGAACGAGCTGAGCCACGAAATTGATAAAGTGGACGAAGACAAGATGGAAGCCGAATTTGGCGACCTGTTTTTTGCCATGGTAAACGCAGCCCGTTTGTACGGGATCGATCCGGAGGCCGCGCTCGAACGCACCAACCTGAAATTCATTAAACGCTTTAACTACCTCGAAAGCCAAACACTTTTAAAAGGTAAAAATCTGCACGACATGAGTCTGTCCGAAATGGACGAGATTTGGGAAGAGGCGAAGAAGAATGAGTAGGACTTAGTTCGCAGTCTTCAGTCGCAGTATTCTGGGACAGAAGGATTGATGGATTGAAGGATTGAATTTCCAATGATCAATATACAATGTTCAATTGCCAATGACTCGTAGCTCATGGCTCGCAGCTAATTCTCGCATTTAAGCATTCATGCCTTAAAGCATTCCCGTGTTATTTCAGAATCCGGTAATTCCGGTACTCAAAAAGCCTCGCTCCCGTCCGTTTTTCAATCCAATACAACAAACGGTATTTTAGTTTCATATTGATTTTGCTGAGATTGGGATGAAAATCCCAGTTCAAACGGGCAATCCGTTCGCGCATCACTTCGGGGTGAGTCCCATCGAAACGGGCCAGTGCATCAAATTCTTCGGCGTAATTAAATTCCTGATCCGTTGCTTTTTTCAGGGCGTCTTCTTCCGAAATACCATCGTAAAACGCTTTTACAGCCTCCACTTTTTGCTTCATAAACCGCGGATGCCGCACCCACCCGTAATGAAAAACCTCAGCCTTAACAGGTATCACTTTTAGTTTCTGTCCGTTTTTTCGGAAACCCTGTGCGTCTTTGTAAGAGCGAATACTTTTGTTGTTGCGGATCACCCGAATTTCTTTCCGGTACCAATGCCTGCAATCGCCCACATAATCGTACGAGCCGTAAAAATGCCGGTAATCAAAAAGTAGGCCTTCCACTTCTTTGTTTTCGAGGTGTTTCTGCATGGCCTCTTTTACCACCGGCAGATACTTTTCGTGCAGCGCCTCATCGCCCTGGATGTACAAACACCAGTCGTACTCAGCGGGAATAGCATCGAACGCTTTGTTGGTTTCCGAGGCATACACCCGGCCTCCTTCCTTTAGCTGTTCATCCCACTCCGTGTCCACAATCGAGATCTTGCCGGGAGCAATTTTTTCAATCATACTTCGGGTGTCATCTTCCGATTTTCCAACTGCCACCACCACATGATCACAGATGGGCAAAACCGAAGTTATGGCTTCCACAATCGGGAAATCGAATTTCCAGGCATTTCGTAGAAATTTAAATCCGCAAACTTTCAGTCTGTTATTTTTCAGACGCTGAATTTGGAGCACCTAAATTATAACTTTTGATGCACAAAAAAGCCGGAGTCCCAAAAGAACTCCGGCTTTGCTATCGATTATAAAGTTGTTATTCTGCCGGTTCAAGTGCCACACTCACGTAGTTCTTGAAATTAAAGTAATTGTTGAAAGCCTTTTTAGTCGACTCAACTGTCAGATTATCTACAAGCTGTCCGAAAGTTCCGAATTCAGAGAAATCACCTTCTTTGATATAATAAGTGTTACTCAGATTGTTAAGCCAGAACCGGTTTTCGCGCACCTGAATTTCGCGTTCGCGGTGCATTTTTTCCTTTGCCTTGCTCAATTCATCTTCTGTCGGGCCGTTTTCTGCGTATTCCTTAATAATATCGAATACCGCTTTTTTCAACTCGTCCAGTTTATCCGGCGATGTTCCGTACGAAATGGCAACGGTATATTCGGGTTGCGGAAATTTCGACGATGACGGATAAGCGCCGATGGAATAAACCCCGCCCTTGTCTTCGCGAATCACCTCCAGTAAACGTGTGCTCAGGATTTTCCCCACGGCATCAAGCTGCACCTGGTTTGCTCCGCTGTAATCAAAAGCCCCGTGAAATACAATGTATTGAATGCCTTTTTCTTCCTGTCCTTTGTGCACCACTTTTTCAACAACACCTTCCGGTTTTCTGATTCCGAGATCTACCCATTTTTCATTGCGATTCAAGGTAGGAATTCCTCCAATGTATTTTTCCACCAGCGGTTTGAATGTTGCCAGATCGATGTTTCCGACAAAGAAAAATTTGAAATCAGCAGCGTCTTTGAAACGGTCTTTCCCGATCTTTTTCATTTCGGGGAATGATGCTTCGGCCAAACGTTCAACCGACATTGGTTTTGAGCGCTCGTTGTAGTTCGATAATACCACGTTTAAGGTGTCTCTGAAGTTGGCCTCGGGTGAAGCTGATTTATTCTCCAGCACCGTGGCATATTGTTTCATGAGCGACTGGTAGCTTACTTCATCAAAGCGGGGCTCGGTGAAATAGAGGTACAGCATCTGCAACAGGGTTTCCACATCTTTTACAGAAGAACTTCCGTTGAACCCTTCGCGCAAATCGCTGATATACGGGTTCAGGCCAAACACTTTGTCCGAAAGCATTTTGTTCAACGTAATCTCATCAAAACGGGCGATCCCGCTTTCGGTCATAACATCGGTAGTAAGGTTGGCCGACACATCGTTCTCTTTTGGATAAACCGATGTTCCGCCCAGGCTCCATGCGTTAAACAGCACTTCATCTTCCTTGAAATTTGTTTTCTTCACCACCACGGTTGCTCCGTTTGCCAGCTTCCACTCCACTGCATCCACCTTCTTGATCGAACGCTCTTCGTTTACCTTGCTTCCAAAAGGTTCGTCGGCAATTAGCGGCACATCCGAAACAGCATCCACATAAGCTTCCACCTCGGTGTTTTCTGCCTCGTCCAACAACGCTCTTATCTCTTCCTCGGTTGGAACCTTGGTTTTTTCATTTTCGGGAGCAGTAACCACCACCACGCGGTTTTCTTTGGTGATCCATTCTTTGGCCAGCGCGTTTACTTCGTCCACACTAATACCTGGCATGAATTCCTTGAAATAAGCATATTCGTTTTCCATTCCGGGGAAAGACTCTTCAGTCATCAGGAAATTGCGCTTGTATTCGTTGGCATAACTAACCGACTTGGTGTTTTTGCGTTCGTTATACGCTTTCTCCATGTTGTTGAGGAGTGAGCTTTTCTGACGTTCCAGCTCCGTTTCGGTAAAACCGAATTTCTTCACCCGCTGGTTTTCAAGTAACACTTCTTTTAAGCCGGTTTCCATTTTGTCGCCCTGCGTAACCGCTATCGAAACATAGGTACTCAAAGGGCCAAACTGATGACCGTAAGCCGACTGTCCCATCAGGAAAGGAGGATCTGTCTGTTGGGTCTTCTCTGCTAAACGACTGTTTATCATGGCTGTATACAGTTCTTCCAGAATGGAATGACGGTAATCGCCAACAGTTTTAGATTTTTTCAGGTCGTGTTTGTAGTAAACAAAGGCCACCGGGTATTGTGCTTCTTTGTCGGTGTTGATGCTCACCAATGTTTCGGCATGCCCCGGAATCTCGAAATATTTCTTTTCTCTTGGGTTGCTACGAGTGGGAATGGCAGAAAATTTTTCTTTTACTTTCTCCACCATCTCGTTTTGGTCGAAATCACCTACTACAATCACCGCCTGCAAATCGGGGCGGTACCAGTCCTTCCTGTAACGACGCAGTGTTTCCGGTGCACAATTTTCAATAATATCCACTTTCCCGATCGGCAAACGCACGGCATATTTTGAATCGTGCAAAAACACAGGCAGCCATTTTTTCATCATGCGGTCGTTGGCTCCGCGGCCCATTCTTTCTTCTTCCAGAATAATGCCTCTTTCAGCATTGACTTCTTCGTCCGAATCATCGATCTGGCAGGCCCAATCGTACAACACCTGCAATCCTTTTTCCATGTATTCCGGCTGATCGAGCGGAACTTTCAACATGTAAACCGTTTCATCGAAACTGGTGTAGGCATTGATTTCGGGTCCAAATTCCATCCCGATCGATTCGAAATAGTTAATTAGTTCGTGCTTGGGGAAGTTTTTTGTTCCGTTAAAAGCCATGTGTTCGCCAAAATGCGCCAGGCCCTGCTGGTCGTCGTCTTCATCCACCGAGCCGGCTTTTAAAACCAGCATCAGTTCAGCCCTGTTTTCCGGCTCGCTGTTGGCACGCACATAATAGGTCATTCCATTTTCGAGCATTCCTTTGCTTACTGCAGGATCTTCAGGCAGTGAACTTTTTAAATCAACATTGGTCTGGGCAGTAGCGAACAACGTCCCCAGAACCATGAATGTAATCCAAAATAACTTCATTTTTAATTTTTTTGAAATTTGTTTTATGTGTATTCAATTGGGGGAAGAAATTACAAATTTTTATTCAAGTAAACGCTGAACAGACACAGCAAAAGCATCTTTTTCGTTGCTGGGCATCAGCGGATATTTGTGCTGAATCGCCTTAGGTGAGTTATCGGTAAGAAAAGAATGCCGCGTGAATTCGAGCAGGTCAAAGTCGTTGTAGTCGTTTCCAATCCCCATGGTTTCATCGGCGCCAACACCGGTAAGTTTACAAACTTCATGTACACCATTCCCTTTCGAAACCGAACGATGAAATACTTCGATCCAAATATATCCGGGGGTAATGGGCGACGACGAACGAATAACCCGAATTTCGGGACACAGACTTTCTATCTCGGCTTTTAGCTTTTCAAAATCGTCTTCATTCTCTTTAATAATAACCAAAAACTGGCAAAGCTCGGTTTGCGGAAGTTGGGCAGGATCAAGTTCGTTGGCGTAATACCGGTTAAAGTTGAAATAGCGCTCAAACTCTTCGCAAGGTTCGGTACCTCTGAAGAAATAATGATTGTGATTTTCAGGAACCGGGTAAAATGCGTGAAAATTCAGCCCCCGGCCGATAAAAGCATGCAGCAGCTTTTCTGAAGAACTTTTGCTCAGGTTCTGCGCAAAAAGATGTTTCCTTTTATTCCACTGATAAATGCCTGCACCCGACGAAAAAACAACATAATCAAAAGGTACCTCGTTGCTCAAAACTTCTTTTACCTTGTTTAAATTACGTCCGGTAGCCGCTACCCGTATGATGTTACGTTCACCCAGTCTTCTCAATGCCTCCAGGTTCGATTCACTAATTGTCCGGTCGTTTCGGAGAAATGTCCCGTCGAGATCTGTTGCCACCAGTTTAATGTTTCTCATGCTTTGAAAATTGATGGGTAAAAATAGGCAAAATAAGATGAGCCGCGAAAACATCTTTCTGATTTGTGGAACTTCATTTAGCCGGTGCTTTCACGCGTTGGTCGAAATAATTTTAAGTTTGAACGCTTACTGGGTAGATTTGAGTAATATTATATCTTTGTGCCTTGATTCAGACGGCCATACTTTTAGATGCGGTGGTAAAAAATAAAGATTTTGTGGTAAAACAATAATGCCTCGTACCGGTTTTAGTAAGGTTTGTCGACAATAAAAACTGAAAATACGGAAACGCTTGTGAGCAGAAAGTTTTGACAGATGATTTTTCACACATTGCTTTATGCTCATCATCTCAAATCGGAATAAAAATGAAGATCGCTCTTATAGGCTACGGCAAAATGGGACAGGAAATTGAAAAAATTGCCCTGGAACGTGGCCACGAAATAGGCTTAAAAATAGACATCAGCAACCAGCAAGACCTTACGGTCGAAAACCTGAAAAAATGTGATGTCGCCATTGAGTTTACCATACCTGATTCGGCCACTGCAAATTACTCGCTGTGCTTTGATGCCGGAATACCGGTAGTTAGCGGAACCACCGGATGGCTCGACAAAAAGGAGCAGGTTTACCGCGAATGCGACGAGAAAAACGGAACATTCTTTTATGGAAGTAACTTTTCGGTGGGTGTTAACCTGTTCTTCGAACTCAACAAGAAACTGGCTGAATTAATGGCTCCCCGGAGCGAATACGATGTGGAAATGACCGAAGTGCACCACACTCAGAAACTGGATGCGCCAAGTGGAACCGCCATCAGCCTGGCAGATGACATGCTGAATATTCTTCCCGGAAAAGATACCTGGGTAAACGATGCTACACCGGCCCAAAATGAGCTAAATATTAAGTCAGAACGCGAGGGACAAGTCCCCGGAATTCACACGGTGAGGTATGAATCGGACATCGATTTCATTGAAATAACGCACAGCGCCAAAAGCCGGAAGGGATTTGCATTTGGGGCGGTTCTGGCGGCCGAATATTGCCTCGACCACAAAGGCATTCTAAACATGAAAGACTTATTAAATCTATAATTCAAGATCGGATGATACGTTCAATATTAAGTAACAAATGGTTTAAGTTCATAACCGTAGGACTCCTGTATTCATTGTGGGTAATTTGGCTAGGCAGTTATTTGTGGTTTATAGGACTTGCCATCATTTTTGATATTTACATTACCCAAAAAGTGCATTGGGCATTCTGGAAAAAGAAAAATCCGCCCAACGGCAAACAAACCAAAGTAGTTGAATGGGTGGACGCCATTATTTTTGCGGTAATTGCCGCTACTTTCATCCGGATGTTTTTTATCGAAGCCTACACCATTCCAACTTCGTCCATGGAAAAATCGATGTTAGTGGGCGATTACCTGTTTGTAAGCAAAACAGCGTACGGACCAAAAACGCCCAATACGCCGCTTTCTTTTCCTTTTGTTCACAACACGATGCCGGTTGTTGGCGGAAAATCCTATTCGGAACTTATTCAACGTCCGTACAAACGTTTGGCCGGATTTGGCGAAATTAAAAACGATGATGTGGTGGTTTTCCACTTTCCCGAAGGCGACACGGTAGCTTTGGGAATTCCCAATGCAAGTTACTACCAGCTGATCAGGGAAAACGGAAGAGCACGTGTTTGGAGCGACAAAAGAAATTTTGGTGAAGTTGTTTCGCGGCCGGTTGATAAACGCGAAAACTATATTAAACGGTGTGTGGGTATTCCGGGCGACGAAATTAAAATAACCGAAGGCCAGTTGTATGTTAACGGAAAAACACAGAAAGATTTTCCGGGCATTCAGTTCGATTATGTGGTTGAAACCAACGGAACATCCATCAATCCCAAAGCACTTGACAGGCTTAATATTTCAGAAGCCGATCGTGGAGTCTTCTCCAGCCAGCGTTATTTCTTCCCGCTTACTGAAAGCACAGCCGAAGAAATCAAGGCATTCACCAACGTAAAAGCAGTAACCAAAGTGCTGGAAGAACCGGGAAAATGGGAACCCGCCATTTTCCCATCCGATTCAAGATTCCCGTGGAATGTAGACAACTTTGGCCCGATAACCATTCCTGCAAAAGGTGCTACCGTTAATTTAACGTTTGATAATCTGCCTTTGTACCAAAGAATTATTGCTGTTTACGAAAACAACGAACTGGAAGTAAACGGCACACAAATAAAAATCAACGGAGAAACAGCCACCAGCTATACCTTTAAAATGGATTACTACTGGATGATGGGTGACAACCGCCACAATTCTGCCGACTCGCGTTACTGGGGCTTTGTTCCGGAAGACCACGTGGTTGGTAAAGCTAAGTTTATCTGGCTTTCGCTGGACAAAGACAAAGGTTTCCCTGCCAACATTCGTCTGAAAAGAATGTTTAGTGTTGTGAAGTAAAGTTCACCGAGAACGACAGAGACCATCAGTAATAAAAATATTCGCAAAAAAGGATAGCCGGTACGCTATCCTTTTTTACATTTATAAAAACATTTTGTCATGAGTGCACTTGTCGTTGTAATTATTATCCTGGCCGTTCTGCTCGTGATATTCACACTTCAGAACTCGGTCGGTGTCACCGTTCATCTTTTCTTTTGGGAAATAAGCAATGCTCCGTTTGTGCTCGTCATTCTCGGATGTCTTATTCTGGGCTACTTGCTGGCCACCCTTTATTTTTACCCAAAGCTTTGGAAAGCCAGGCGCGAGTATAAAAAGGTGCTTCGGGCAAACGACGATCTTCAACAGCACGACTTAAATCATCCAAAACCAGAAACATCAGCAGAAGTTTCTGATCCGGAAGGAATTGAACTGGATGACGACGACAGCCATAAATTTTTTAGAGATTAAAAATGGGAACACCTCTTTTGCTTGGCACTGCCTATTTCGCGCCGGTGCATTACTATGCACGCTACCTTCAGCATCCGGAAGTGTACCTGGAACAATACGAAAATTTTACCAAGCAAACCTATCGTAACCGCTGTGTTATTCTTGCCGGCAATGGCCCGGTGCCGCTTGTATTGCCCGTGGTAAAAGGGCGCGGCCCCAAAACGCTTATCAAAGACCTCGAAATTTCCTACGACACAGAATGGCAAAGAAACCAGTGGCAAACCATTGTTTCTGCCTATAACTCTTCGCCTTATTTTGAATATTACCAGGACGAACTTCTACCCTTCTTTGAGAAAAAGAGCCGTTTTTTAATGGATCACAACATCCAAATCCATGAAATGCTATGCGGTTTTATGGAAGTGGAAAACAAACTAAAGCTGACCGAAGATTTTGAAAAGGTTCCGGAAAACACGTTAAACTTGCGCCAGGCAATTTCGCCCAAAGTCAAAGAAACGTTGGACGATGTCTTTCTTCCAAAGCCTTACATACAGGTTTTTAGTGAAAAGTTCGATTTTGTTCCCAACCTGAGTATTCTCGACCTGCTTTTCAATGAAGGGCCCAACGCTTATGACGTATTGATGGAAAGTATTACCTTGTAAAAAAACAAGGCATGGGAATTTCGCAAAACAAACGAATCAAACTGGGTATTTTCCTGATGGTTTTCTCGGGTGTATTTTTTGCTGCTACATTCGTGATTCCATTTTTGGAGTTCCCGACCAAAATCAAAGTGATTGCCACTACCACCAGCCTTGTTCTGATGGAAATAGTTTTCTGGCTGGGAGGATTGCTGGTGGGAAAAGAGCTGTTTTCGAAATACAGGAAGCAGTTAGATCCGCGCACCTGGTTTCAAAGAAAACAGAAAACCGGTAAAGTTCTGCTTCCGGCAGAAGAGCAACAAAAAAGGCCTCACACAGGTGAAGCCTCTTCAGAAGAATTATAGTTGCCTACAATATTTTAAAGCCGAGTGTGACCATAAACGTGCGGTTTTTGGCCTCTAAATCAGGAGAATTATAAACCTTGTTCGCATGCTCCATTCTGAAATCCAGTGAGAGAAACAATACATCTACTCCTACTCCGTATTGAAGAGCAGTATAACGATCTTTGAAGTACTGTTCTTCCAAAAAGTTAAATTTATCTGCGTCGTTGTCGGTAACAAAACTAAATACAGGACCAGCCATTACCCGCAGATCCACGGCTTTGGCATCCAATAGTTTAACACCCAGTAAAACCGGAACATCCACCGACTTGTAATTGAATTCAGCGGCCATCTCCCCAACATCCTTAAATTCACCGCCTTTGCGCGTAAAATACACTTCGGGTTGAACATAAACTTTACCCACTCCTACCCGGGCAAATGCCCCCCAGTGCATTTTTGTGATCGACTCTTCGCTGTAATCATTTATATCCAGACTAACTTTTGAATTATTCAGTCCCACTTTGAGTCCCAAATCGAATATCGGCTGTGCATGTCCGACAACAGAACAAAGCACCAGTGAAAAAATAAAAATAATACGTTTCATGTTTCTGTTTTTTTGAGTTCAATATAGTAAATAACGAAAGGTTATTTCGTTCAGTATACTCCCGATACAAGTTAAGTTATTTTTATTGCGGGAACGAAATTGCAGGCACGAAAATTGTTTATCGACAACAAAAGCCAAATGAAAATCTATCTCAATGAAAAAACAACTAATCTATATACTAAGTCTTACCACACTGGTTCTTTTACAGGCCTGCGCCACACCAAAATATTTTCATGACCCGCTAAGCCTCAAAAGACAAAAGGAATTACGGCAATCACGATCTGCCAATGTTGTTTTCGATATCGGCGCCACTCTTACCAGTTCCATTGTAGGAGCTGCACTTGATACAGAAGTTACTTACGAGTTCTCTGATCAGCAATTCAAAAAAATAAAGCTTCTGAATATCTCTGCCGACACCATGTACATTAATATGCTGACTGATGTTTACTGGGATGAGGATAACTACTGCGATTTTATGGACATACGAATACCGCCCATGCTTGGCTGCAAAGTAATGGTTCCAATTGATGCCAACTACCACCTGTATTTTAGCAACACCCCCGAAAGCGAAGACGACGAAATGCTCGAGATTTATACCTCATCAACCAAAAGAGTAAAGCTGGTACCGGGAATGACCCAGATAAAGGAAGAGGAATAGCTGGAAGTAAAACATTATTCCCAAAACAAAGCCCCCTCAAACAACCTCCCTGTAAAATTAGTTCTTTCTCCTCATGATAATTGGGAACTAGCACAATGAAGATACATTCCGCCCCCCTTCCGAGACTCCATTTATCCACTACAAATAAGTGTTTACAAAACACAAAAGCTCGCGAAACAGCCATCAACCGCAGAAAGCCTGCGTATTTCAATTGTTAATAAACTCACTGATTAATAAACAATACCGCCAACTGTCTTGCGCCGTATTTACAATTTATTGTATATTGTTGCGTAAGGGACAGTTTTTATTTTCTATCGGAAAGATGACAAAATCTTTGTAATCGTCTTGACACAAACAGGATGTTATTAATCAATGGTTATTTCTAATGTTTTGAATAACCATAAAAAGGGATGAAAAGTAACAGGAATCGTAGTTGGACAGTTGTGATAATCTTACTTTGTTGTATTTCGGCTGTGGTGTTTTTTCCAATGGCATCAGATAATATAACAGTGTACAAGGGAATTGTTTTTACATCTATTGCAGTTGTTTTGCTTTTATTATTTTTTCTGGTAAAAGTACATATTATCGAATCGGATGAACACCAACATATAATTGACTAACTCCGGCAAATCCGGGATTAGTCCACACTCAACATTGTAAAACGTAGTACTCAGGACTTATAAATTCGATAATGATTTATTTTATTATCGGCATTATTATGTCATTTTTGTAAATCATTAATCAAATTAAAATGAGACTTTGTACGGTTTTCTTTTTAGCCTTTCTGATATTATCGCTATCAGGACAATCGCAAAAAAAGTATACGGTCGTCATTCACGGTGGCGTCGGTGTGATGTCGAAAGAACGCATTAGTGAAATGGCACGCAGCGAGTATAAAGCCAAGCTAAACGAAGCACTGGAGCTGGGAAATAAAATGCTTGCTGAAGGAGCAACGGCAACCGATGTAGTAGTAAAAGTTATTAACATAATGGAAGATTCTCCCCTGTTCAATGCAGGGAAAGGTGCTGTTTTTACCCACGAAGGTGTTAACGAACTGGATGCTTCCATTATGGAAGGTCGCACGCTGAATGCCGGGGCGGTTGCCGGAGTCCGTGATATCAGGAATCCGATTAATGCGGCACGTGCTGTTATGGAACATTCAGAACATGTGATGCTAAGCGGCACGGGAGCTTCGCAATTTGCCAAAGAACAGGGCCTCGAGATTGTTCCCAATACATATTTCTATACTAAAAGCCGCTACCAGTCGCTCCAGCAATTATTAAAAAAGGAACGGGAAAGAACCGGTAAAGATAACACCGGCACCGTAGGTTGTGTGGTCCTCGACAGCTACGGAAACCTGTGCGCCGGAACTTCTACCGGCGGCATGACCAACAAACGCTACGGGCGTATTGGCGACTCCCCTGTTATTGGCGCCGGAACATATGCCGACAACAATACCTGTGCGGTTTCCTGCACCGGCCACGGAGAATATTACATCCGGCTGGGATTTGCCCGCGACATTTCGGCCATGATGGAATACAAAAACATGGATTTACAGACCGCCTGCCGCGAAGAAATCAATAAACTCACCAACCTGGGAGGCACCGGCGGTGTTATAGGAGTTGACAAGCAGGGAAACATTGCCATGGAGTTTAATACCAGCGGCATGTTCCGCGGCTATTTAAAATCAAGCGGAGAAAAAGAAATCGCTATTTTTGAAGACGAATAATAAATACATAAACCTCAGACTTCGGCCCTCCGACTTCTGAATATCGCTTGTATATGAAATTTTTGTTTCCATCCTTTCTGTTCGCATTGCTGACCATCGCTATTCCGGTCATCATTCACCTTTTTAGTTTTAAAAGACACAAAACGGTGTATTTCAGCAATGTCGATTTCCTGAAAGACATCAAAAAGGAATCAAAAAAGAAATCACGGCTCAAACAATTGCTCATCCTTGCCGCGCGCATTCTCACCATCATTTTCCTCGTTTTTGCCTTTGCCCAGCCCTATATTCCGGCAAACAGGGACACTCAAAAACAGATTCGGCAAACGGTGGCAATTTACATCGACAATTCGTTTAGTATGAATGCGCTTTCAGAACAGGGACAGCTGCTGGAAGTGGCCCGCAACAAAGCACTGGAGATTTGCCTGGCTTACCCGGCCGGCGCAAAATTCAGGCTGTTTACCAACGACTTAAAACCCAAACATCAGCACGATTTAAACCGCGAGCAATTTATCCGCGAAGTTTCGGAAGTTCAGCCTTCACCCAATGTTGTTCCTTTTTCGCTCGTTTACATTCGCTTTTCGGTAGAGCAAAGTGCGGATGGAAGAAAATCGGATAACAACCTGTATTTTATTTCTGATTTTCAACGTCCGGTTAGTGATTTCGGAAATTTCTCAGACAAAAGTATTTTCAGTTACTATCTTCCACTGGTTCCCAACGAAGTGGCCAATCTTTACATCGATTCGTGCTGGGTGGAAGTTCCCGCTCACCGGCTGGGACAGGAAGAAAACGTGATGGTTCGGATTAAAAACAGCTCCAACCAGCACTACCAAAACCTGCCGTTGAAACTTTACCTGAACGACT
>JBKDZK010000704.1:0-1787 GCA_047971205.1 Draconibacterium sp. | reverse complement strand
CCGGTCTTTGGATCCACCGTTACACGCCAGTGTTGATCCTTGTTGGGGCCATAACCGTTGCCCAAAACTGTTATCCTTTGGGAACAGAGTTCATCGTCATCCCTGTCGTCATATGAAGCCCACCCCCCACGCTCGAACATAGCTACCGACAAACCATTGGTGGCAAGTTCTTTTGCTACAATCCCACCGCCTGCACCGGCTCCAACTCTTATTGCATTTACATGTTTATTTTTCATCTTCATGGACATTTAATGTAGAGTTGCGGTGCAAATATCTGTTCTGCCCCATTACGGCAGGATAATCGAGCTTTAACATTTTGTAGCTTACATAATTTTTATTACCCCCATGACGAGGGGAACCATAGAATCCCTGCATAGTATGGTCCCTCATCAAGCGAAAAAAGGAAGAAGGGGAATTTTCTTTCCAGTAATCTCCTTTTAGTTTGTTGTTTTCCATTCTTTTAAGCACTTCTGTCTGGATACTCCATTCCAGTCCTTCGAACGTCATTTTAAATTGGGCCTGACTGTATTGTTGAAGTGCTGCAAGCCCATGCCTGTATGTTTGCTGGTAATTGTTATAAAAACCTGTTAGTTGTTTATCGATAAAAAAAACAACCCCTGCATCTGTGGCGCCCGGGTACTCATCAGCAGGAATAATTTGCTCTGTTACGGCAATTATCAAACCGGCTTCTTCTTCAGTAAAAAATTGCCAGGCTGAAACCAAAGGGTTGCAAGCAGGAAAAAGCAAGATACTTCCCCCAAGTACCCCAAAGGTTTTAATAAATTTTCTTCTTCCTAAATCCATAATTATAATAATTAAGTGGTATTTTGTTACAGTTTTCAGCTTATCCATAACCGAATAAGCTAGTATTTATCGTACTTGCCATCGACCATCACCTCTTTTACAGCTTCCAGATAGCCAAAGCCATTCAGCATATCGGGCAGCAGGTAGCTTCCTTCCACCCATTCATTCCAGGCATTAATGGTAATCAGTTTAGGCTGGTCCGGATGATTGTCAGCATATTTTTTTGCTTTCGAAAGTAAGGCGGCAAAACTGTCGGGTGTGTTGTGATAATGCACCACATCCTTTATTCCTTTGGCAGGAAAGCGTGGCGTATCGTCCCAGCCAATTGACACACAAGGGAAAACCGGCACATCCAGAATTTCATCCATCTGTTCGCGGATTTTAACCGAATTGGCGCCATACACAAGGTAATCTTCGTTCATTCCCCCCATATTGTACATGGCTACACTGTTAAAGCCCATCGCATCTACATTTTTACGAAATTCTTTAGCTTTTTCGTCCGGCATAATTGAACCGCTGCCCTGGTTCCACTGAATATGTAATCCGGGAAAACCTGCTTCCTTTACTTTCTCACGAAAATAATTGAGGGCTTTGCGGGTTTCTTCCACGCTTCCGCCAAAGCTTTCCATCAATTTATGAATACTGAACACAGAGAACACCGGTTCACCATTGATTTTAAAATAGTTGGGCTGTTTGAAATACTGGTTGATCACCCGGTCAACAATAATTTCAAAATTTTTCCAGTCTACTTTGGCATCCCAAAGAATGGAAGCATCGTCGCCATAGCGGTGATAATTCCAGAAATTATGCTTTACATCGTGATTCGCCCACATAATGTAAAACTGCATTTTCGAATTATTTTTTGCTTTCAGATAACCTTCATTGAGTGCACTTTCCAAGAACGGACCTTCTTCATACCAGTACCAGTCGTAAACAAACACATTCACTCCGTGGTCGGCAGCAACATCAATCCAGCGTTCCAC
>JBKDZK010000703.1:0-2301 GCA_047971205.1 Draconibacterium sp. | reverse complement strand
TCATATAGTAAAAGGTTCAACGAGCTGTTTGTCAACGATCAGCGCATCAGCGTATCGCGCTATCCGGAGGAAGGATATTTCTCACTTGAATCTGTAAATAATTCTACCTCCGTGTCGTCTTCGCAGTTCTCCGGCCAAAACTGGAGGGGCGCAACAGTAATTTTCCGCTTGGTTGGCTGGGCTTACGAAGCGAGAGAAATCGTATATTCATCCGGGTCAACCATAAGGTTCCAGGACAGGCTGGAGTATTCTAAAGTATTAGATGCCAAAGATGACCTATTTTTTGTGGTAAACAGCCTTAACGCCCTGAAAAGTGCCGGACAATGGGCTTTTGATGATGCAAGCAACACGGTATATCTATGGACCCCCCAAGGCGATTCTCCCGCAAATTATCCTGTCGAAGTATCGACACACGACTATGCTTTCAAGCTAAGCCGGGTTTCTTATATTACCATATCGGGACTAGAATTAACAGGCTATGAAAAAGATGCCGTATATGCTACCGGGACTTGTAGTAATATTACTGTCGATCAGAATAACCTTCGCCACAACTATGCCTCGGGCGTCAATTTATATGAAAGCGAAGAAAATTCGAACTTCACTGTCACCAATAACCTGATAGAAAGGTCTAACCGTACCGGGATAATGGCTAAGGGCAGCCATCATAATTTTTCCGGAAATACGATCCAGAATATTGCGATGCAGGAAGATATAAGTATAGACGGGCTGATTAGTCACCACCAATCAGGGGTCGGGGTACTTTTGTATCCCACCACCCGCACTACAATAAGCAACAATATATTCCAAAACATAGGATATAGCGGCATTTCGGTAAAAGGCACATACAACACTATCGCAGAGAACCGGATTGAATATGCCTGTATCGAGCTGAACGACGGGGGCGGTATTTACACCCACCTGCAAACTTGGGGCTCAGTCATACGTAATAACATTATCTCGAACATAGGCCGCGTAAACGGATACTACGATCATGGCATTTATGTCGATACAACCACCGATGGAGTAACCATTGAAGGGAACACCTGCTTCGACAACTGGGGCTATGGTATATTTCTTACCACTTGCCGTAACACTACTACCAGGGGAAATACCTGCTTCAACAATAAAGGGACAAATTGCGGGCAACTACTTATCCGCCATTTTACGGCAAACCTTCCGATGTTCAGCAATATCGTTGAAAACAACATCCTGTTTACGAAAGACCGGCGTTATTATCCGATAAAATACTGGCGGTCGAAAACCGTAAAAGACATGGCCACTATAAGAAGCAATATATTGGCTACACCCCGACCAGATTATTCTATTTATTTTATCGAAAGTCCTGTTTATGAGGCACAAAGCATTTCCAGATTTCAAGAGGCTGCCCAAACCGGCTATGGCATGACCAATGCCAATGTAACAGATTTTGAAAATGCAAAGTTGTTCTATAACGACACCAAAAACGACAAACGTATTTCACTTACCGGTACTTATAAAGATATTTCGGGAAAATCCGTATCAGGGGCAGTTACTTTAAAGCCTTTTACCTCTGTAATATTAATTGGTAATTCGGCCACCAACGAAAACAGGAGGCCGGTTATCCACAATCAATCGTTTACCGTTAGGGGCAGTAAAAATGCCAGCGAAACTATTGGCCAGGTACTTGCAAGCGACCCTGATCAAGGGCAACAACTAACGTTCTCTATTATTGGAGGAAACGGAGACAACATGTTTTCAATCGAGACATCTACCGGACAAATCATTACAAATACAAAAATAGAAGACGGTACCAATTGGTCCGGCACCCTTATTGTTGAAGTTACGGACAATACAGATGCCCCGCTGTCTGCAACGGCCACTATAACCATAGAAATAACAGACTCTGCTTCGCAAGGAGGAAGTGACAATACTGCTCCGGTGGTATCGTCCTTTACCCTGCCCAGCAATTCGAGTAGCCTAACCATTTCTGTTACCCTTGCTGTAGAAGATGAGGACAGCTCTATAAGCTATATTTTATCTGAAAATAATGTACGCCCCAGTGTCGGCGATGCCAGATGGACCACAGAAGCTCCCCGTTCATTCCGGTTTTCGTCAGCCGGTAACAAAACACTTTATGTGTGGGCAAAAGACAGCAGCGGAAACATATCTACCGCCAGAAGTGCTTCGGTGGCAATAAACTTGCCCACAGTATCGAGCGATGTTTCGGAATATCTTTTTGAGGAGGCATCGGGACTTACCGTAACCGACGCGAAAGGCACGACTGAAGGAACGCTGCGCACCACGGTATCCCGCGTAACGGGG
>JBKDZK010000702.1:0-1864 GCA_047971205.1 Draconibacterium sp. | reverse complement strand
ACGGGGCATCGAGCAAAGCGATAAGGCGTCCTTAAACTTAAAACTTAAAAAAGGGAAAATGGACTTTTCCGGAAGCTTTAATTGCGGCGGCGGCATGTTCGACGACAATAAACCGGCATTTGACCAAAATGCCAACATCTTGGGCATTACAAAAATTTATAAATCATTTATCACATTAAACTACAACAATGTCGGTCATAATTATTCCCCCATCGATTATTACGGGTTCAACTTCAGTATGGAAGAACTAAAAGAAGATAATTTTTATGCCCGGAAATTAATTTCCGAAACACATTTCTCCAATTTATTGGACGATAACCGCGGAAATATCAACAACCAGGTTTTTGGGAGTTATAACAGTGCTGTTCAAATAGGGGAACGGTTACGCGTAAGGGCCAATTTATTTTATTTGCAAGATAAAATAACTTCCAACCAAATACTGGAGAACCAATATCAAATTAACGGACAAGAATTTACCACTATCGACAATACAGATATTACCAAAAAGCCACAGCAAGACCGTGCCGATGCGGAAATAAAATGGAACACTTCGGAGTCTTCGCTATTGGAATACAACTTCAGGGCCAGGAACGAAAACATTGGAACACCATCTCGGATAAGCCAAAACCAGGAAGAAGAATACGAAAGTTTTTTAGAGACAAAAGACTTCTATTTGAAACAGAACTTACTTTTTACAAAAAAACTTTCGAAGAAAGAAGCCTTGCAGTTTTCTTTTTTCCACTCATACAACAAATTGCCCCAAGAGTACAGGATCTCCCCTTCGCAATATAACGGCAGTACAGAAAAAATAACTCAAAAAAGTGAATTTACAAAAACGTATATTGAAGGGAAAACTACCTTCTTAGGGGCTGGGAACAGGAACAAGTACAGTTTTGCTTTTGGAGGCAATTTGAGCGGATTTCCGTTTAAATCAAATTTATTTGATGAGAAAAATACAATCTCAAAAAACATATTCGATTATAGCCAAAAAAAAATCTTTAATACCGGTGTATATAATATCAACCGCAGAAACTGGCGTTTTTCCCCTTCCTATTCGATTTGTTTTTTAAACCAAAAATTAAATGAAAAGACCGAAGGCCAAAACGAGACAAGAAACGATTTCGTTTTTGAAACAGATTTAAGGATAAAATACAAACTAAACGACATCTCATTTTTTAACCTCGGTACCGGTATTTCGAAACACACAAACACAGAACAATACCTTTTTCTAAATCAGGTACTGATAGATAACAGGACAACAGTAATTGGAACATGCACATGTACGTATCTAAATATATCCCGGTTATAGCCTCTACTTTGAAAATAACAAATAATTACTCCATTTCAAATTACAGGAATATCGTAAACGGCTCTGAATTGAGAAAAAACCAAAGCCGGTACCTTAAAAGTTTTTTTTTCTGGAAAACGGCATTCAATATCCCTGTGAATTTTGAAAATACTTTTACCTGGCGGCATTCGGATACCAAAAGCGAAAAACAACAGGCATTTGTAAACGATGGGCTCCAGAACAACTCTAAAATAATAATAAGGCCCGGTAACCAATGGTCTCTAATTTTATCTTCCGAATTTTATTTGCCCGACACGTCCGATAAAGACAAAAATTTTTTGTTTGTAGATGCGACCCTGAGATACCGCCCCAAAAAGAAAAGGTGGGGCGCAACTTTCATCATGAAAAATTTAAGCAACGAAAAAAATTTCGAACAGGTAAACACCACCGACATTTCAACTTCTATTTACCGGAGCAATCTGTTGCCAAGGCACTTCAGGATAGAATTGCTATGGAGCTTTTGAAAGGTGCCGGCGCACAGTCTCGAACCGGATATCGGTATTTTCGAATTATTAT
>JBKDZK010000701.1:0-2539 GCA_047971205.1 Draconibacterium sp. | reverse complement strand
TTATATCACCCCTCTGTCATCCGTCAATTGATCCATCAGCTGACGGATGGCATCTCCTCTGTATTTCAGGTGATAACATAACGAAACCCCGTGGAAAACCACGAGGAATTAGTGAGTCTCTGTTGACGAAAACCCGGTTATAATACATCCTTCGACTATGCTCAGGCAACAGTTAGAATCGGCTTCAGTCATTGTTTTCTCCGCTATATTATCAAACACTGCCAGCGAAGTTGGCTATGTACTGCTGGTGCCACTGGGCGCTATCATTTTCCTGGCTGGCCCGTAGGACCCGATTCAGGACTTTTTTACCCGGCAGCAGGATAAACAAACATTGAAACATACCCAATGATGCAAACCTACATTTCCATCCTCCGGGGCATTAATGTAATATTGTCCGCATGGTTACGGACGAACCAAACTGAACAATACTTTTCTGGAAAGCAGACTGGGGGTTTCGGCTACCACCCGCAACTGGAAAACCACGCAAAAGCTGTTGGAAATAGCCCAAAATATTTAGCAATAGATACAAAAAAAACCGCCCTTAAAAGAGCGGTTTCATTATAAGTTATCGTGCAAACAACAACTCCCGGTACTTCGGAAGCGGCCATTTTTCGTTGTCAACAATTAATTCCAGCTTATCGATGTGCTCTCGAATATCATCAAGGAAAGGTCGCACTTCTTCGTTGTAAACCCTTGCCCGCTTGTGAATATCCTCAATTTTGTTGGCACGTGCCCGTGTCTCCGTCATTTCCTTGCGCTTGGCTTTAATGGCCGAGACATGATTCCCGATCTCACGAATCAAATCAAGACGTCCGCCCGCCATCGACTCGTATTCTTCCGCATCGAAAACATCCTTCAGATACTTCACATTTTGCAACAACATAGTTTGGTATTCAACCGCAGTTGGAACAATATGATTGATCGCCATATCTGCCAAAACACGCGCTTCAATCTGGATCGTCCTGATGAATTTCCCGAACTCAACCTCCACTCTTCCGCGCAGTTCCGATTCATTAAGGACCCCCAGCTTACTAAACAATTTTTTGCTCTCCGGGCGCAAATAGGCTTCCAGTGCTTCCGGCACATCGTTTACGTTGGACAGGCCTCGTTTCCTGGCTTCTTTCACCCAGTTATCGCTGTAACCATCGCCGTTAAAACGAATCGGCTTCGATTTGATAATCAGCTCCTTCAATACCTGGAAAATTGCCTCATCCTTTTTCACTCCCTTCTCAACCAGCTTATCAACGGCCACTTTAAACTTCTGCAACTGATTTGCCACCAAAGTATTCAGCACAATGATTGCTGAAGCATTATTGGCCGATGAGCCCACGGCGCGAAACTCAAAACGGTTGCCGGTAAAAGCAAACGGCGATGTCCGGTTACGGTCGGTATTGTCCAGAATAATCTCGGGAATGCGCCCGATGTTAAGCTTCAGAGCTGTTTTTTCATCCGGAGTCATTTTCCGGTCTACCACTGTTTCTTCCATATGGTCGAGCATGTTCGAAACTTCCGTGCCCAGGAAAACCGACAAAATAGAAGGCGGCGCCTCGTTGGCACCCAAACGATACGAGTTGGAAGCAGTTAGAATACTTGCCCGCAACAAATCCTGTCCGTCGTAAACAGCCTGGATGGTGTTTATCACAAACGTCAAAAACTGCAGGTTCGACTTTGGATTTTTCCCCGGTTTACAAACATTTACCCCTGTATTGGTAGTAAGCGACCAGTTGTTGTGTTTACCCGAGCCATTGATTCCTGAAAATGGTTTTTCATGAAAAAGAATGCGGAACTTGTGTTTCCGGGCAATCTTTTGCATAATATCCATCATCAGCTGATTATGGTCGTTGGCCAGGTTGGCTTCTTCGTAAATCGGCGCAAACTCAAACTGATTGGGCGCCACCTCGTTGTGCCGGATTTTTACGGGGATACCCAGTTTGTACGCTTCGTTTTCCACACCCTGCATAAAACGATTGGCACGTGTCGGGATCGATGAAAAATAGTGGTCGGCCAGTTGCTGGTCTTTCGACGAGGCATGCCCCATCAGTGTTCTTCCTGTAAGAAGCAGATCGGGACGCGCCATAAACAAGGCTTCGTCAATCAGAAAATACTCCTGTTCCCAGCCCAGATTCGTTTGCACCGACGTCACATTTTTATCAAAATACTGGCACACTTCCGTTGCCGCTTTGCTTACAGCCTGCAGCGCACGCAAAAGAGGTGTTTTGTAGTCGAGTGCCTCGCCGGTGTACGAAATAAAAATCGTAGGAATGGTCAAGGTAGTTTCACTGATAAAAGCCGGAGAAGTGGGATCCCAGGCTGTGTAGCCACGCGCCTCGAAGGTTTGACGGATACCGCCATTGGGGAACGAAGATGCATCGGGTTCCTGTTGCGCCAACAAATTACCCGAGAACGATTCAATCACTCCCCCGTCGGCACCGTGTACAATAAAAGCATCGTGCTTCTCGGCTGTCCCGTCGGTAAGCGGATGAAACCAGTGCGTATAATGCGTGGCTCCGTTTTCAAGCGCCCAGGCTTTCATTCCCTG
>JBKDZK010000700.1:0-2661 GCA_047971205.1 Draconibacterium sp. | reverse complement strand
CTGGGTTGACAGGAATTGATTCATCCAACTTATCATCGTTGCAAGCTGATAAGAGAACAATTCCACTACAAAATATAATACTCCAATAGAGAAATACTTTTTTCATGTTAATTCCTTTATTATTTTGTTACAACCAAGGATTTTGAGCCAAATTATAACTCTTATTAATTTCATTTTCAGGTATTGGGAACAAATAGAATTCCCTTTTAAACACACGAGTTTCAAAAGGAATTCTTTCATAAAAACCTGTAAAAGAAAAATCATTTGAAGCAGCATCACCTGCACTTATAGCCATACCCCACATACGTCCTCCATCACCCCATCGACGATTATCAACTGTACCATCCTCATCTACAGTATGAGCCAACCATCTTCTGCGCGAAGTAAAATAGCGGTCACCTTCCATGCACAGCTCGATTTGCCTTTCTCTTAAAATAAACTCGCGCTGAAGTTCTTTATCTCCCGAAATTTCGGGATTTGATACGAACGCACTTGGCACACCTGCTCTCTCCCGAATCATATCCCAATATTTGCGAATATCAGCATTACTTGGATCATATTCATTCAGAGCTTCTATGTAGTCTAACAAGATTTGAGCATAACGTATAAAAACATCCATATAGTCCTGTGGATAAGCACGATCATACATATTCGCCATAGGATCAACTCTCTTTTGCGCTAAATACCCTGTTCTTGAAAAGAATGTATAAGAACCTGATTGACGAGAGACTCCCCCATAATACAGCTCAGCACGCGCATAACCATCCTTTTGTCCTTCAGAATTATAAAAATTTCTTTTATTAATGTCATCCGGAATTTGAGGGATTACCCGCCTATTATAAAGTATTGATGCATAAAAACGTGGTTCACGATTGGCATACATGTTCCAATCCCCTTCCCAATGTCCCCACGCTTCACATTCGCGAATATCTGCGATCATTTGTTTGCGACCTTCTTCGGTACCAACTGCTCTCTCATTAGGATTCCAGTGAGGATTAGGAGATGTAGCAAAACCACTTTCCACATATCCCGATGTTGGATCATCAATGGTCTTTCCGTTTTCCATTAAGAAAGCATCCACCAAACGTTGTGTTGGGCCAACTCCACCAAGCGTTTTCGGTCCTGGAGTAGTGTGTATCATCCAAGCATTTGTATTTCCCACACTATATTTCCCCCAAATAACTTCACTATTCCACTTTTTCAAGTGAACATCCACACAAGATTTATATGGATTAAAAGCACCATCACCATTCTCACTATTTTTATATAAGCGAAGATTGGCTTCCGGGCTATTTTCAGAAATGTTAATTACTTCTCGACTTGCTCTGGCTGCTCTTTCCCATTTTGATTCATCGTAGGTTATATTTACTAACGGAGTCCCATCTGGATTTTTAAAATTGGCATACTCTAAGTTACCATTCCATTGCGGACTAGCAGCAAATGTAAGCACAGTTGATTTTACCGATTTACAAACAATCTTATTCGGCTTTCCCAGCCATGTGGTATTATTTTGCCAATGGAGCGGCAAATCTTTTTCTGCCTCATCCATCATTTCTACTATGTAGTCTACGCAGTCATCAAAAGGAGTACGCCCCATATTAGCAAAGTCTGCATCATTTGGTTGAAGCTCTTTGATCAATACAAATGGTCCCCACTGACGTAGAAGTAACCAATAATAATATCCGCGTAAAAATTTAGATTCAGCATTATATTGGATCTTTAAGTCTTCACTTAATTCAGCGCATTTATCAACATTATTTTCAAATACGAAAGAAGCCCTAATTGCCCGATAAAGCTTTTCGTAAAAACCATGATAATAATTTAAAGAAGGAGTCCAATTTCCAAAATTAAGCCCATAAGTAGGATAAACTGTCCAACTCAAATCAATTTCATCAGACATCCCCAACCATGGATCGTCTTGGTGCAGTCTGTGCCCAGGAATTGTTGCATATACATTAGCAAGATATTTCTCAACTTCTACTCTAGAACTCCACACCATCTCATCTGTTTTCATATCATCTGGCAGTTTATCCAAAAAGTCGGAACAGCCTGAAAAGAAAACCAACTGAATTAAAAATATACCTATTATAAATTTTTTCATCTTTCCTTTTGCTTAAAATGTTGTTCTAATACCGAAATTAATTTTTCTAGGAATTGGGTATCTATTCCCATTTGGAGTTGCCGTTTCTGGGTCCCACATATCCCAAGGAGAGAACACTGCAAGGTTAGTAGCTAACACATGTATCCTAACAGATTCAAGTCCAATACGTGCAACAAGCTTCTTATTAAATGTGTAACCTAATTCCATGTCTGCTAATCGAAGTAAACTACCATCATAAATATTCCGAGTAGAAGCCTGCCAGTTATTACTTGATCGTCCATTGGAGTGTCGGGGGTAAAATGCATTAGGATCCGGATTATCTTCAGTCCATCTATCCAAAGCTTTCTCAAAGACATTTCCTTTACCTACACCTTCACTAAATGGAATAAATGTGTTTCCTCCCAAAGCATAAGTAACTCTTGCCTGACCTCGAAAAAACACGCCAAAATCAATACCACTCCACATAAGCTGCGTACCAAAACCATAAATAATTTCAGGCACATTCGTGTAGCCGATAGCAGTTTAATCGTTAATGTCAATCACACCATCGTTATTAATGT
>JBKDZK010000699.1:0-4190 GCA_047971205.1 Draconibacterium sp. | reverse complement strand
TTTTTTCTTTTTCAAGTCAAAATTTTCAGGCATAGCCGTAGCTACGGTTTAAAATTTTGGTGTAGAAAAAGGGAAAAAGAACGAGTGAAAAAACCGAAAAGTTATTTGTTTTGGGTATATTCATCCACGATTATCAAAGGTAGTGACCATTTGTAGTAAACCGCGAGGATACGCAGTACAATGATCATCAAAACCGGAATAAGTTGAACCAGGATAAAATCGAAGCCCATTTTCCGTAGTAACAAATAGCAAATACCTCCCAGTACAGTTACGGTTGCATAAATTTCTTTTCTGAAAATAACGGGTACTTCGTTGGCAAAAATATCGCGGATAACACCACCAAACGAACCGGTGATGGTACCTAGGATAATACAACTAACATCACTGAAGCCATGTTGTAACGCAATTTCCACCCCGGCGATGGTAAAAAGTCCGAGGCCCGCACTGTCGAAAAGCATGATGGTTTTTCGCAGATACGATAGTTTTTTTCGAAAGAGGATGGCAAAAATGGTCCCGGCAACAATCACGTACAGATATTCGAGTTCTACCAGCCAAAAAGCAGTACGTTTTTCAATCAGCATATCGCGGATGGTACCACCGCCTACCGAAGTAACAAAGGCCAGAATCAGGATGCCAAACGGATCGAGTTTCTTTTTCATGGCAGTAAGCGATCCCGAAATGGCAAAAGCAAAGGTTCCGGCAATGTTTATGTATTGAAGCAGTGTTTCCATATTTTCAACTATTCCATCATTTTTATCGGTACAATACCTTGTGTAAGTTACCGCGACGGACCTAAAAATCCAAAAAACGGCGAGCGGCAAAAATAATGCTTATTCCATACAATTTTCACCCTGATAATATTTTCTGCCTGAGACAGGAAAATCGCTATCAATGCTGGAACAGATTTTCTCTTTGGAGGAGAAGAGAGGCTAAAAGCTAGTCTTGTTATAGAGGAATGGGGCCTTTGCTGAAAGCGTGGAGGATGGACAAGAAAATAATAACGGTCGATTGTGCCTGACTTTCGTTAAGCGACGAAAGTCAGGCACAATTAACCGTCTAATCATTTATTTCGATGCTTCCTGAACTTCGGCTCTGGTGGCATCTTGCCAGTTGTCGGTACGGAACGAAGAGGCTGGTAGCATATTGGTATCGAACAGGGTACCAACAAGCCAGTTGCTCCAACCGTAACGTACTTCAACCGGGTTAGGCACCTGGTCGCTGGATACCAGCACGTCCTTTCGGCTTACAATTTTTGCCTGGGCCGGATAGAACACTTTGTCGGGACCTGCAATTTCAAAGCCTTCTAATTGGTTGGGGGTAAAAAGCCCCGTTTCAGCATGTTTAAAATGAAGCAGCACACCGCCGTCTTTTTCTTCTTTCGTGTCGTAAGCAGGTCCTGCGCAATCAACGCTTTCGTAACCATAAGTCTGGTTTAGCGCGAAATAGAGCAAACGTTCGGCCACCTGTGTTTTTTGGGGTGGATGAATGCTATATTCTTTTCCAATGTCGAGAGTGACCGCCATTCCTGAGTTAGGGATCAGGTCTGCAGATTTTAACTGCGCTTCGCGTATGAATGCGGAGTTTGCATTGGTTTCAAACGCTTTGTGATCGTTGTACCAATAAGGCGCAATTTGAACATAATAGAACGGGAAGTCGCCAATTCCCCAGCGAGTGCGCCAGTCTTTCACCATGGCAGGGAAAAGCTCGGTATATTTCTCCGCTTCCATACGATTCGATTCGCCCTGGTACCACAAAGCACCTTTAATGGTGTAAGGAATCAATGGGTGAATCATGGCGTTATACAGGGCGGTGGGAATTTGGTTGGTTGATTTGGTGATATCTACCTGCTCCAGGTCAACTTTCTGGTATTGGCTGATTACCTCTTTGCTAATCCATGCCTGAACGGTGCTGCCTCCCCACGAGGTATGGATCATACCTACCGGAACATTCAGTATCTCCTGAAGTTGTTTTCCAAAAAAGTAAGCAATGGCGCTGAAATCGCGAACATTGCCTGCATGTGCTTCTTGCCATCCGGTGTATTCTTCGAGGTCGGAGAGAGGGCTCTTTGAACCCTTACGAGTGGCTGTAAATAAGCGTATATTAGGATTTGCTGCGTGGGCAATGGCTTTGTTTGCCTCAAAGGTTGGTTCGCCTGTATAGCCGTTGAGCGGTTGTTGCATGTTCGATTGTCCCGAGCAAAGCCAAACCTCCCCGAAGAGCACATTGTCGAGGGTGATGTTGGTATCCGAACTGCTTATTTTAATCACCTGGGGATCGGTTGAATCGTTGGTTTTTACTTCAATTTTCCAATTCCCTTCTTTATCAGCTGTTACTTGCAGCGGAGTTGTTAACCAGCTTGCATCGATGCTCAGCTGTTGGTTGGCATCGGCCCAGCCCCACAGTACCACGGTTGTGTTGCGTTGCAATACCATGTTGGACGAAACAATAGCCGGAAGTTTAACCTTGGCGGTTGCTGCCTGAAAAAACAGCACAGAGAATAAAACGGTTAAGGCTAGTTGGGTAATTTTTTTCATTCTTATTTAATGTTAGAGTTTTTAATTCAGGCCTTTAAGATCGTACATAAAATGCAATACTGCAAAACATAATAATAGATTGTTGAAAATTAATAGCTTGTTATTGCCCGTATTTAGCGCAATTTGAAAAACAGTTGCTATACTTCGTTTACCTGCTTTGGGGTAATTAATTCAAACCACAAAAAACGTTGGGAAGTTCTCTGTGCTTTCATGAAAAAAATATTTAGTGGAAATGAGTGCTTAAAGGTTGTCTAAAACGGCTTTTATTACTAGGGCATGGTTATGGTTGCTGTCTTTTGCGGCATATGCCAGTGTTAAACGACTGTGTTTCAGTTCCAGTCTTTTCAGTTCGTGTAAAACTTGTGGCATTTGTTGAAGTTCGCGGGTGTACAAAAGTTTGAATTCTTCCCATTTGGGGATTTCGTGGTTAAACCATTTTCGTAATTCCACAGAAGGGGCAACTTCTTTCATCCATAAATCCCATTGAGCATCCTGTTTCTTTAGACCTCTGGGCCACAGTCGGTCAACAAAAACGCTGAAAACTTCGTCGGGACTTTTTTGTTCGTATGCACGTCTTATCGCAATCATTCCGTATTAACATCAGGTTGAAAACATCCGGTGGCGGTTGTATTTTCTAGTTTTAATAACAATCGTAGTCTGTTTATTCCGAAATGCCTGCGTTATTTTGTTGAGGATTTGTATAAAATAATGGCGGAAATTTGCCATTTACAGGAAACTTCCGCCATTGAAATATCATTAATCTACTTTTCGCAAGATCATCAAAACTTCTCCTTGTTCGTCAAAGAGCGAAAGTTTCAGTTCCGAGATTTTATAGCTGCGAACCTTGGGAAGTAGCTGGTTGAATTTATCAGGAATGTTCATGTCGGCACACATCATTCGGGTGCCTGCCATAACGCCAAATGTTAGTTTCGTATTGGTCAGTTCCGAAATTCTCCCATGCAGGTTGTTGCAGCCGTCAGTTCCGGCAGCTTCCATTTTTGTGCTGTTAATTTCCAGTCGCGGAAGGTCCGTTTCGTTGTCAAGGTATTGGCCATCCATCCACTCGGCTACCCATATGTCGTTTAGCAACACTTTTGCTTCGGTACCTTTGGTAAATTCCAATAGCTCGTTTCCTGCTGCATCTTTTAACACCAGTTTGGTATCGAGTACTGTATAATGAGTGGCCTTGTTCATGGCTTCCATAAAAGCCGTTGCAATGGTCATATCGGGGCACATTTTTCTGGTTTGAGCCAAAGGTCCCAAGTTTATTTCGTTGTCGGTAATCTGCTGAAGGGTTCCTGTAAAATTGTTGCATCCGTCTGTTCCGCTGATACGACCTTCAAGCATATCGATATTGAGTTGCGGAATTGTACCGGCGCCACGTATACGCGGCAATTTTATAATCGACCCGTTTATTTTCAGCGCATCCCAGTTGCCGTTTAAATTCCATCTGGGGTCTTCTTTTTTCTCGATCACTTCTTCCAGTATGTATTTGATTGAAGAAGCGTCGGCCGGCACATTTTTTAGTTTTTCTTCCTTAATCCTCAGTTTGTAGACGTATCCCGGTTCGTACTCAAAGCCTTCAATTTGAGTATAGAAGTTTTGCCATTCATTCATGTTAAGTTGTTTCCCTTTTTGCACCTGAAGACACTTCAT
>JBKDZK010000698.1:0-5314 GCA_047971205.1 Draconibacterium sp. | reverse complement strand
TTGAGCCAGTAGCGAAAATCCGTCATTGGCAGAACTTGTTTTACCAACATTCTGAACGCCTTACACACCGTCAGCTGACAAATCAGGGTAATATTGCATAGTATACCTGTATACTCCCATTGAGTCGTGATGAGACTTTCAAAAAAAATGGCACCCCGAAACAGGGATGCCAATTTCAATCTTGTGCAACTTTTAGTTTATTGTAAACCGCTGCGTTCGAGCAGAGCATCCACCGTTGGTTCGTGCCCGCGAAAACGTTTGTACAATTCCATTGGATGTTCGGTGCCGCCTTTTTCCAAAATGTTTTTACGGAACGACGCTGCCACTTCCTTGTTAAACAGTCCTTTCTCCTTGAAAACGCTAAAGGCGTCGGCATCCAGCACCTCGGCCCATTTGTAGCCGTAATAGCCGGCAGCATAACCACCTGCAAACAAGTGCCCGAACTGTGTACTCATACAAACTCCGTTGACTGCCGAAAAGATCTGTGTCTTTTTCCAGGCTTGCTCTTCAAAGTCTTTCACACTGCCTGTATAAGGCTTTTCGAGCGTGTGCCACGCCATGTCGAGGTAGCCAAAACTTAACTGGCGAATGGAAAGGTATCCTGCCAGGTAATTTTGCGAGTCCACGATTTTCTGCACCAGTTCGGCCGGAATGGTTTCGCCGGTTTGGTAATGTTTCGCAAAGCGGTCCAAAAATTCTTTTTGTGTGGCCCAGTTTTCCATGATTTGCGAAGGCAGTTCCACAAAGTCGCGGTAAACACTGGTTCCAGAAAGGCTTCCATACGTAGAATTGGCTAGCATTCCGTGCAGCGCATGACCAAACTCGTGCATCAGCGTTTCCACCTCATAAAAAGTGAGCAAAGCCGGTTTGGTTTCAGTGGGGCGGGTAAAGTTCATCACAATCGTAACATGCGGCCGCGAGTCAACTCCATTGTCTTTCCACTGGCCTTTGAAATCGTTCATCCAGGCACCGCCCTGTTTTCCCGGACGCGGATGAAAATCAGTATAAAACACCGAAAGGAATGTACCATCGGCATCAAATACCTCGTAGGCTGTTACTTCCGGATTGTAAACAGGAATGTCTTTGTTTTCCCTGAAAGTTATTCCATACAAATCGGTGGCAAGCCCCAGTACTCCTTCTGTTACCCGGCTTAACTCGAAATATGGTTTTAACATCTCATCGTTGAGATCGAATTTTTTTACTTTTAGTTTTTCGCTGTAATAACTCCAGTCCCAGGGCATCAACTCGCCTTCAAAACCTCCGGTTGCTGCAAACTCCTGTATTTCCTGCTTTTCCCTAAGCGCCACTTTATACGATGCTTCGTACAAATCGTTGAGCAAACCGTACACACCGGCCGGATTAATGGCCATGCGGCGTTCGAGCACATAATCAGCGTAATTTTTATATCCCAGCAGTTGCGCCAGTTGCAAACGAAGTTCAGCAATGCGTTTTACGTTCTCCTGGTTATCAAGCTCATCGCCTTTGAACGACTTCGAGCTATACGCCATGTAAAGCGTTTTGCGCAGATCGCGGTTGTCGGCATATTTCATAAACGGGCCAAAACTGGGCTGTGTAATATCAAACAGCCAGCCTTCTTTGCCTTTTGCTTTGGCACGGCCTGCTGCTGCTTCCAGTTCGCCTTCGGGCAAACCCGACAGTTCTTCTTTATTTGTAATAACAAGCTCGTAGGCATTGGTTTCTTTCAGCACATTTTCATCAAAAGTCAGGCTGAGTTTTGACAATTCGGTGCTGATGGCCCTGAATTTTGCCTTATCGGCTTCTGAAAGATTAGCTCCTTTCCGAACAAATCCTTCGTAGGTATTTTCCAACAAGGTTTTCTGCTCCGCATCCAGGCTCAACTGGTCTTTTTGCTGGTACACTTTTTTCACCTTTTCAAACAATACCGGGTCCAGCGAAACATCGTTCTGAAACTTGGTTAGCAAGGGCGAAACTTCCTGTGCAATACCTTGCAGCTCCTCGTTGGTTTCAGCACCCAGCAGGTTAAAAAACACACCCGAAGTGCGGCCCAGCAAGCGCCCCACATGGTCGAGTGCAACAATGGTATTTTCGAAAGTCGGAGCTTCCGGGTTGTTTTTGATGGCTTCCAGCTCTTTCTCTCCCGCTTCGATGGAAGCGTTGAAAGCCGGTAAAAAATGTTCGTTTTTGATTTCGTTAAAAGGGGCCGTTTCATGCGGCGTGTTAAACGTGTCCAGCAATGGGTTATTCTGTGCGTTGATCATTCCAATATTCATTAAAAAAACAATTGATAACAAGTAAATTCTCTTCATGTTTAAAGATTAAGTTCTACACTGATTATTTGATTTCCTAAAAGACAAAGCCGGGTTTGCTTTGTTCAAATGAAGTCTATTTTTTTCGTTTCCTCTTTTTCTCAACACTCCATCCAAACTTTCCGATCTTCTTTCCCATTCCGAAATAATGACCGTGACTGTACACCAACGGGTTGGCCCTGGAAAAGCTGAACGCGTCTTTTTCGTTGATGTAAGTATCGTCGATCGAAACGCCCAGTACTTCGGAAATAAACATGTGATGCGAGCCCAGTTCCACGATTTCCTTTACCCGGCACTCGATGTTTACCGGCGATTCTTCAATAATGGGAGCCTTTACAAATTTGGCCGACGCTGGCGTAAGGTTCATTTCCTTCCATTTGTTGAATTTACGGCCCGACCGGCAACCACACCAGTCGGTGGCGTTCGCCAGTTTCTCGGTGGTCAGGTTGATCACAAACTCGCCGGTTCGCTTGATAATTTCGTAGGAATGTCGCCCGGGTCGCACCGATATGTAACACATCGGGGGATCGCTGTTGATCGTACCTGTCCAGGCAATCGTAATAATGTTGTAGTCCTCAGGTGTTTCGCCACAGCTCACCATTACGGCCGGAAGCGGGTAAATGATCGTACCGGGTTTCCAGTAGGTTCGTGCCATCGAAAAAAATTAACGGTTTATCGCGTAAAGGTAAAAAACTTATTCTGCACTCTTTATGCAACACACGAGAAATAAAGGATTGATGTAGATTGAAAACAGATTGGTCCGGATTGAATCAATCCAATCCATCCACTCCGTCATTTCAAACTAAAACCGCTTGATACTATTTCGCAAAAAACACGAGGATTATGGATACGACACTAATCCACCGGATCTTTCCAGTCGCCGTTTTCGCGGATCAGTTGTTCCAGTTCTTCCACAGCATCTTCGTACGGAATGTGCCGTTTGATCGGCTTCAAACCTTTGTACAGGTTCACCTTGTTGTTTCCGGCACCCACAAAACCATAATCCACATCGCCCATTTCGCCGGGTCCGTTTACTACGCAACCCATAATCCCGATCTTCAAATGATCGAGGTGTTTGAAGTGTTCCTTGATCTGCTTAGTGGTTTCGTGTAGGTTAAACAGTGTTCGCCCGCAACCCGGGCACGAGATAAATTCGGTTTTTGACACCCGCATGCGACTGGCCTGCAAAATACCAAAACTCAAATCTTTCAGCTCGGTGAACGTGATATTTTCGTGGTCATTCGAAATACAGATACCATCTCCGTAACCATCGATCAGCAAACCGCCCAAATCGGCAGAAGACTTGATCTGCAGGTCTTCGAGGCGACTTTCGTTGTAGCGACGATACAAAATTACGGGTACCTTCCAGATGTGTGTTTCCAGCGCCATAAAGAAAGCACGGAGTTCCGCCATCGGGTTGGCATTGAAACTCTCCAGTATGAGCACGGTTTTACGTGTCTGTTTGAGTTTCATGATGATCTCAGGATGAAGATCCATAAACTTGTCGAACTCGGCTTTGTTGGTGCGGATAAATTTCATCCTTCCCCAGCGCGTGCTTTCAAACAAGTATTCTTCCAGCGTTATCACCGGGTATTCTTCGCCTTCGATATCCAGCACACGGTTGCCTGACAAGAAATACTCGGGAATCAGCTTTCCGCGAATCGGGATCATCTCACGCAAACTGTGGTCGCCCAAATCGGCTACAACCACCGGAAGTTGCTTTCCTCCCATGTTCAGCACCGGGCGCGTATCGCGACGTTCGTATTCAAACGGGTTCGTTTGCCCGATCATCGGAGCCGTAATGGGCGCGTGGTTCTGGTAAGTTTTAAAATGATTGACCAGTTTCATGGCCACCGGAATCTCGTTGATCGGTTTTTCGGTCAGCGAAATTCTTACGGTATCACCAATTCCATCAGCCAAAAGAGCGCCAATTCCAACCGCTGATTTCAGGCGGCCGTCTTCTCCTTCACCGGCCTCGGTTACCCCAAGGTGGAACGGGAACTGCATATCTTCGAGGCGCATTTTGAAATTAAGCAAACGCGCCGTATAAACCATCACACGGGTGTTACTCGATTTAATGGAAACCACCACATTGTTGAAATTCACTTTCTTACAAATGCGAAGGAATTCCAGCACCGATTCCGCAATTCCTGCGGGCGTGTCGCCAAAACGGCTCATCACCCTGTCGGACAACGAACCATGATTGGCCCCGATCCGAAGACAGGTATTGGTTTTTCTCAGCACTTCAAGAAAAGGAACAAACTGTTTCTCGATGATTTCGAGTTCGTTTTTGTACTCTTCGTCGGTGTATATTTTATTCTTGAACTGCGCTCTCTTGTCGTAAAAATTCCCTGGGTTGATACGCACCTTGGAAACATATTGAGCAGCCACTTCTGCCAAACGCGGATTAAAATGAATATCAGCCACCAGCGGCGTATTGTATCCTCTGCCAACCAATTCCTTTTTAATAATCTGCAGGCTTTCGGCGTCCTGCATGCTTTTTACGGTAACCCTTACATAATCGGCTCCCGCCTTTACTACCCGAATAATCTGCTCCACTGTTGCATCCGTATCACTCGTATCCGTATCGGTCATGGTCTGAATACGAATCGGATTACTTCCTCCCACGGCAACACCTCCAATATTCACTTCGGTAGTATCCTGCCGCTGATATTTAGTAAGGTCTTGAATGTAGTTGAAATGACGGTCCTTCATTTAATTAAATCTGTTAAGCTGAACTGCAAATTTAAGTGAATGCTTCTAAAATAAAAACATTCCGCTATTTTTGTTCATTCCAAATAAGCGAATGAGCATCGAAACCCGAAATATCAGCAAATTATACGGAAAGCAACGTGCATTAGATATGGTAAGCTTATCGGTAAGAAAAGGTGAATTAGTTGGTTTACTGGGGCCTAACGGTGCCGGAAAATCAACATTAATGAAAATTATTACCGGCTGCCTGCCTGCCGATTTGGGAGAGGTACTTATCCATGGCGAAAAAGTTTTGCCCAACGACCTGGCTTACA
>JBKDZK010000697.1:0-2911 GCA_047971205.1 Draconibacterium sp. | reverse complement strand
TCACTACTTGATTTTTCAGGTTCTCCAGATTTTGTTTGTCCGTGAGCTGTTTCCTGAAAACCGAAATAATGGTGTTTTTGGCAACAGTAAACAAATTAGCGTTTAACTTCGAGTCTTTGTTGAGCATTTTTCGGTTTTCCCAGAGTTTGACAAATACCTCTTTGATAATATCCAGGGCATCTTGCTCAGATTTAAGATAGCCAAAAGCAAAATGGTAAAGCTTGACGCTGAATTTCCCGTACAACTCGTTTATCACCGCTTTATCACCGGAAATCAGCCGCGCGATCTGTTTCTTTTCGTCCATTCCATCAGTCTTGTAGAGAAACGTAAAAGTATAAAATGTTTTGTTTCTTTTATTGTGGGAAGTGTTGTCTTAGATAGTTTTTTAGAACAACAAACCCAGGATTCTGAATAAAATTGCATAAGCGGAGCAGGGGTTTTTATATGGTGAAACGTTTATATTAACAGCAATAAAACTAATGAAAGGATTTTTTAAAAAATATTTGGAGGGCAAGTGTTCCGGGAGCGAGTTTCTGGCTTTCATAAACATGTTTCTGAAGCCGGAAAAGCAGACGGAATTGGGGCAAAGTATGCAGGAACACTGGACGGAAATGCCACTTGAACAGGAAGCGCCCGATTTATCTCCAACCTTGCACAAAATTCACTTCGAAATAAATAACCGCGAACGGGAAGGGAAGCAAAATAACAGATTGATTACCTATCTGACCCGGATTGCGGCTGTACTTTTTATTCCGTTAACCATTGCTTTTTTTCTGAATATTCAGAAAAGTTCGGTTAACGAAGAAATACAAACCATTTCAACACCATTGGCCTCTAAAACCAGTTTTACTTTGCCTGATGGTTCTGCGGTATATCTAAATGCAGGATCTTCCATAAGCTTTCCTAAAAGTTTTTCCGGCGATAAACGTTGGGTGAAATTAGACGGGGAGGCTTATTTTGATGTGGCCCAAAGCAAACGTCCGTTTGAAGTGGAAACTCCGGCATTAACCGTAGATGTATATGGAACTGCTTTTAATATAATGGCCTATAACAATGCATTGCCCGAGGTTACGCTTGAAAGAGGAAAAGTGGCTGTAACAAGCAAAACCGGCGAACAAAGATTTTTGAATCCCGGCGAACATGCGCTCATTGATACCATTAGTCAAAGTATTGCTGTAAATACGGTGGAGACAAACTTGTTTACCTCGTGGATCATCAACTAGCTGATCTTTAAAAATGAGCCGTTGGGTGATGTGATACAACGTCTGGAGCGCTGGTACAACATTTCCATTGATATTCAGGATGAATTGCTGGCGCAAAAAAGGCTCAACGCAACCATCGAATACGAATCGGTGAGTGAGGTGATGGATTTATTGGAAATTACGCTTCCGCTCAAATTTGAATACAATAAAAACGAACGAAAACTGGTAATAAAAAATAACGAACCATAAAACTAAAAGAGGTGCCTATGACGTAAAACTATCGTGATCGATGTTCTATCGATTGTATTGTATCTGTAAAAAATTGGAAGTGAGGAAGCCGCGAACCTCCCCACTTCCGAGACCAATAATTTATTCAAATTATTAATCACATCAATTCAAAATTATGAAAAAAAAGAGATTGAGAAAGATCCCTTTGGGTGATTTCTTTGTTAAAATTTTAAGAATTATGAAGTTAAGTCTTTTTATTTTGTGCTTAACCGTTTTTACGACAGTGGCTTCGGAGAGCTACTCGCAATCAACTAAACTATCGCTCGAGCTGAGAGATGTTACCGTAAGTACCGTTTTAAAAGAAATAGAAGCGCAGAGTGAGTTTCGCTTTTTTTATTCAGAAGACATTGATACAAGAAGGGAAGTATCCGTAAATCTTGCGAATTCAAACATCATCGATGTGCTGGATAATATTTTTAACGGAACAGAGGTTGTCTATAAAATTGTTGGCCGCCAGGTGGCATTGTACAATAAAACCGGCGAAGAAGTGAGCTTGCCCGCTACTCCGCAAACCCGCGAAGTAAAAGGAACAGTTTCCGATGCAGGTGGTTTGCCACTGCCGGGAGTTACTGTAATCGTAAAAGGTACCACACAGGGAACAGTGACCAATTTCGACGGAGAATACTCGATTAAAGGAGATATTGCCGCTGATGCTGTTTTGCAGTTTTCGTTTATTGGTATGCGTACCCAGGAAGTGCCGGTTGCCGGAAACACAACGATCAATGTGCAGATGGTGGAAGAAACCATCGGGATTGACGAGGTAGTGGCCATCGGTTACGGAACCATGCGTAAACACGATGTAACAGGGTCAATCGCCCAGGCGAAAGGTGAAGAGTTGGTAAAAGCGCAGAGCTTTAGCGCCCTTGAAAACCTAAGAGGAAAAGTATCGGGTGTAAACATCTATTCCAATTCATCGCAACCCGGAGCTTACCAAAGTCGTGTGGTGATCAGGGGATTATCTACCATTACTTCTTCTTCTGATCCGCTTTACGTGGTTGACGGAGTGGTGATGGAAAACTTTGGACTGATGAACCCGAACGATATTGAGCGGATTGAAGTATTGAAAGACGCTTCTGCTGCTGCCATTTACGGTGCCCGCGGTGCCAACGGTGTTATTTTGGTAACTACCAAACGTGGAAAAAAAGACGGCGAAGGAGCCCGGGTAAGCTACCAGGGATCGACCAGCTTAAGCACTGTTGCCCGTTTTATGGATGTATTGAATGCCCAGGAATGGACCGACGCTTTTATGATCGGGCTGGCCAACGAAAATGAATACATGGGAAAAGAATGGTCGCTTAACCGCGCTGACTGGTTCACCGACCGGAATTATTTTGACGGGAACGGAAATCCTTTGTACGATACTGACTGGCAGAGAGAAGCTACCAGAACTGCCATTTCGCACAACCACCAGCTGAATGTTC
>JBKDZK010000696.1:0-19781 GCA_047971205.1 Draconibacterium sp. | reverse complement strand
GGTTTTGTTGAAGCCGATTTGAAAGCGCTGGAAGGAACCGTCGGTAAATTCGCTTCGTTGATTGGTCGTTACTATGGAATGGACCGCGACAATAATTATGACCGCTTGAAACTGGCGTACGATCTTTATACGGAAGGCAAAGGTGAAAAATCAACCGATGTATTGGCCAGCATTCAGCAGTCGTACGACAATGGTGTGACCGACGAATTTATGAAGCCGATCGTAATGGTGAATGAAGCCGGAGAGCCCCTGGCAAAAGTTGAAGAGGGTGATGTGGTAATTTGCTTTAATTTCCGTACTGACCGTTTGCGTCAGACAACCATTGCTCTCACTCAGAAAGATCTTCCTGAATTTGGCATGCATACCATGGATTTACAATGGTATACGATGACTAACTACAAAGCCGACTTCGAAGGTATTAACGTAATTTTCGACAAAGACAATGTGCAGAACACCATGGGTGAGGTTGTGGCAAAAGCAGGATTGAAACAGATCAGGATTGCTGAAACAGAAAAATATGCGCACGTAACGTTCTTCTTTAGCGGTGGCCGCGAAGCAGAATTCGAAGGAGAGAGCCGAATCTTGGTTCAATCGCCCAAAGTGCCGACTTACGATCTCCAACCGGAAATGTCAGCTCCGGGCGTTCGCGATGCGATTGTACCAAAACTGGAAAAGGGAGAAGCAGACTTTGTTTGTCTGAATTTTGCCAATGGCGATATGGTGGGGCATACCGGTGTTTATGAGGCGATTTACAAAGCAATTGTAGCTGTGGACGGATGTTTGAAAGATGTAGTTACAGCTGCACAAAAAGGCGGTTACGATGTAATGGTGATTGCCGACCACGGTAATGCTGATAATGCAGTTAATGCGGATGGATCTGAAAACACAGCTCACTCGTTGAATCCGGTGCCTTGTGTTTTTGTAACTGAAAAACAAGGTATTAAACTGCTGGATGGTGTGCTGGCCGATGTGGCTCCGACTTTGTTGGCCGATATGGGACTGGAAGTTCCTGCCGACATGACCGGAAAGAACCTGATTGTGAAATAATATTTCCGATAAAATAGTTCGTCATTCCTGCGAAGCAGAAATCTGAACCTTAAGCGTTGGATTCACTCTTTCGTGGGAATGGCGAAAATGTTAAGAACTAATAAGAAGAATGGTGATTGAAGTTGGAAGAGCATTGTTGAGTGACGACATCATTGAGGAGCATTTCCTGTGTGATGTATTAAAATGCAAAGGTGCATGCTGTATTGAAGGTGATTCAGGAGCTCCGCTCGCCGATGAAGAGGCCATTCAGATTGAAAAGGATTACCCCCTGTTTGAAGAATATCTCCCCCAAAAACATAAGAAAGAGGTTGAGAAACAAGGCTATTCGGTTATTGACAGCGATGGAGACCTTGTGACCCCGCTGGTTAATAACCGGCAATGTGTTTACTCTTTTTACAACAACAACGGCATTCTGCAATGCGCTGTCGAGAAAGCATATTTCGAGGGCAAAATAAAGTTCCGCAAACCAATTTCCTGTCACCTGTTTCCCATTCGGATAACAGAGTACAGGGACTTTGATGCGGTGAATTATCAGCAGCTCAGGATGTGTAAGCCCGGCAGGCAATGTGGCGCTTCCCAAAAACTTCCGCTTTATAAATTTCTTAAAGAGCCACTTATCAAGAAATACGGTGAAGAGTGGTACAAAGAACTGGAGATAGCAGCCGACTATCTCAAATCCTCCCGATAACTTCTTTTCAGTTTAAATGTGTTAATAGTAAGGTTGTTGTGATTTCGAAGGTTCGGGAGAGGCAGTCGTACTATTTATGAGTCTTTATGTCCAATTGGCGGCAGCAATTAGGTGGTAAGAAAAATGGAACTGTTGCCTTTCTTGGTTCAATTTGGTTTAGACAGAGACAATTCATCCTCTTTTTCCAAAAAATTCTAATTCTCCCCAGAGTCCCAATTAGATGATTTTTTGTCCCAATATGAATCTGTTGAATTTTTGGCATGTTTGTTACTTTGTTGGAAATCAATTTGTTGTCGTTTTTGGCATGCCGGTTGTTTTATGTAAAGTGCATCGGACGCAATAAGGTGCTAAGCTTTTTGAAGAAAAATTACAAACAAATAAAAAACACAACATCATGAAAAAATTATCTTTAGTATCCGTTTTAGTTTTCTTTTTTGCAGTAGTAGTAAACGCACAATCCAAAAGTAGTAATCATAACATTCAGGTAAAAATACCTTCGTTTTCCTTTGTTGGAGTTTCCGATGCAGGACAGGGAATTGTATTAGAACCTAAAGCACCTTCAACTGCGGGGGGAGCGTTAGATTTTACTGCTTCAAGTGCCAGTGACGATTCAAAATGGTTGAACTATTCATCAATTTTGAAGAAAGGCATTGACAGTAAGTCGAATTCGATTTCTGCAGCATTGACTGGTGATGTAGATTTATTGTCAGCATCGGGACTTGAAATTGTATTAACTGTTAGTGAAGATGCTGGAAAAGGTAAAGGGAATACAGGAGCTGCCCAATCATCTGGTCCGATTGTTCTTGATCGCACAAGTAAAGATGTCGTAACAGGCATAGGGAACTGCTATACAGGAACAGGTGCAGCATCGGGACGTCAATTAACTTATAGTCTTAATTTGAATGACCCGGATCAATATGGAAAACTAATCTCGAATGATTATTATCTGATAGTCACTTACACTATTACCGAAAATTAATAATCTACGATAAAAAATAAGGGAATTAAAAGGAAGGCTGTTCAGCCTTCCTTTTTTTTGTTTTCAGTTTTTTTAACCGTAACAATAGGTGTTTTGCCGATTGACTTTCGTGTTGTTGGAATCTAATTTTAACAACATGAAACACAAGGGCGCTTTTCTTGTCATCATAATGCTTTTTTCATTGACCCGTTTTAGTATGGGCATTGGTGAAAACACTGAACATAAAGCCAGTGTTGTGATTCCTGATGTCGCTTTGTTGTCGCTTCAGTTTGACGGGAATTCCAATATTGAGCTTCTGGGGGCTATGCCATCTGTTGCAGGTAGTAAAATTGATATGAGGGAGAATGCCAATGCCAGTATCTGGTTGAATTATTCTTCTGTTTGTCGTGAAAATCAAAAAAGAAAAGTGACTGCAACGGTTGTCGGAGAACTTCCCGAAGGTGTTGTTGTCAAGCTAAATGCTGCTGGTAGTGTGGGGGCAGGAAAAGGGGCTTTGGGAAAAGCCAACGGAACGGTGATTCTCTCTGGTAATCCAAGCTACATAATTTCCGGTATTGGTAGTTGTTACACGGGCTGTGGTGTGCATAATGGACATTTGTTATCGTATCAGCTGGAAATTGATGAAGATAAATTTTATCAAACTTCTGAAAAAAAGCCTGTTTCCGTTCATGTGGTTTATACGTTAACCGACGATAATTAATTGCCCAAAACAATTGCAAAGAACTGGGAGATTGGTATTTTAGCGTTGAAAATTTTCAAATTGCAAAAACCAATCAGGATGAGGCTTCAATATCTGACCCGAATTTATTTTCTTGTTGTCTTTTTTTCGCTATTAACAACTTTTTCGAATGCCAATATTTTGGTTTTGAATGGATTAACTCATGAGTCGGCAGGAGAGCCGGGAATTAAGTACAAAGACCGGATTGAAATCCAAAACAATGGTTTGGAAGAACGAAGTGTGCGGGTTTATCTTCGCGATTACTGGTTCTCGTATACAGGAGAGAGCCGGCACGATGAGCCGGGTACGCTTGACCGTTCTAATGCGGCGTGGATTAGCTTTAGCCCGCAGTTGCTTACGCTTCAGCCTGGCGAAATTGCATTTGTAGACTTTGAGGTGAGTGTACCGGAAAATGATTCTTTAAGAGGTACTTACTGGAGTGTTGTTATGGTGGAAGGAATTGTTCCGCCCGATACAACGGCTTCAACACGCGGGGTGAAAATCAACACCGCCATCCGGTATGCGGTACAAATAATCACGAATATTGGCGAAACGGGAACCAAAGATATGCAGTTTCTTGGGCTGGAACTGGAGAATGATGGAACAAATACTTTGCTAAAAGTGGCCGTTGAAAATACTGGTGAGTGTATTTTAAAACCGGAGATCAGTTTGGAGGTATTTGATGACGGCGGAATCTCGCAGGGAATTTTTAAAGCCGATCGCCGAAAAACCCTTCCGGGAACCTCGATTAGTACTTCGCTTGTTTTAGAAGGAATTAAACCCGGGAATTATACGGCTATCCTGGTGGCAGACTGTGATGAAGACCATATTTACGGTACCAATATATCGCTTGAAATCTAAGAATGTTTCGTCAGCTTCTATTTATAAGTACTTTTTGGGCCTTATTGTCGGGTACCGCTTTGGGACAAGAAGAAGTCTCGGTCCGTTTTGTTCGGGAAAAAATATCAGTGCTCCCCGGTGAAGTGGTAAACCTAGCCTATCAAACCCATAATTCATCAACAGATACGGTTGAGTTTCTACCTTCTTTTTCCTATCCTGAATCGTGGAATCTTGTTACAAATGTTGCGGGAGTTAAACTTGCTCCCGGGCAAAAGAAGCTGGGAATTGTTTCGTTAAAAGTCTTTCATGCAAATCCGGTAGGTGATTACGCGGTGGCAGTTCACCTGCAGAATGCCAAAGTTACCAAGGTAGTAGGCAAGGCAGTAATTGCGGTTTCGGTGCTGGAGATTGAGAATATTTCGCTTGAGCTGATTGAAAAACCGGTTTACGTGTCAGCAGGAGACAAAATTAGTGCCTCTTACATGCTTCAGAATTTAGGAAATACGGAAAAGAATATTTTCATCAACACCAATAATTGCGACGTTGCCGGCCCTTCGTCTGTTACGCTGAAACCAGGTGAATCAGTACAGGTTCAGATTGTGAAAACAACGTCAGATGAAATTTTTCAGAGTAAAAATGAATCGTTTACGGTGCGGGCACAAGTAGAGGAACGGGTTTTAAAAAGTGTTTATTCTACCGCCGTAGTATTGCCCTCAAAGAAAGCCCGAAAAGATTTGTATTATCGTTTTCCTGTTACTATGTCGGCAACCTATCTTTCTACCAACCGGCAAAACGAGTATACATCGGTTTTGCAATACCAGGTGGATGGGAGCGCCTCGCTTGATCCGGAAGGAAGACATCAACTGGGATTTATGGCACGCTGGCCCGATAATTCGGATCTTAGCTTTTTGGGTTTATACGATCAGTATTTTCTGACTTACTCCAATAAAAATATGGAGGTGTTTTTGGGCGACAAGTCATATTCCGTTACTCCGTTAACAGAATCGTTCAGGTATGGGCGAGGAGTGGAGAGTTTGCTCTCGTTGAATAATGGATTGGAGTTGGGTTTCAAGTATTTGAAGCCACGTTTTTTTGAGGAAATTGAGAGTGAGTTGGCAGCATCAGCCGGTTTTAATTTTAGCCGAAATAATAAAGTTGCATTATATTATCTGTCGAAAAAATACCAATTGGAAAAAGATCCGGCACACTTGTTTAGTCTGACTTCGCAGTTTGCTCCTTTAAAACATACCTCGGTTGACCTGGAAGTATCACGCGGACAATTTATGGGGAAAAAATCGAATGCGTTGCGCGCCGGTTTAAACAGCCGGTTTTCTATTTTCCAACTAACAGGAAGTTATTATGATGCGGGCAAAAATTATCCCGGGTATTACACCAATTCAAGGTTTTATTCGGCCGGAGTAAGTGCAAGTGTCTCAGAGCGGATTAGTTTGTTTGCCAATGCAAGAGAAGATTTCAGAAATGCCCAGTTGGATACTTTTTTTGTAACGGCACCTTATTCCAGATCGTTGCAGGGAACAGTAAACTACAAAACCGGGAAGCGAAGTAGCCTGAAACTTTACTGGCGGCAATATGAAAGAAAAGACCGTTTGAGTCTGAATAAATTTCATTATCAGACCGATTCCTGGAACCTGCAGTTTAGTCAAGGGTTCAGAAAAATATATTATTACTTAAGCGGTGAACTCGGAGAAACAACCAACTTTTTGGAAGACGCAAGTCAGCAAGCTCAAAAGAGTTACCGGGCCTCGGCTGATGTAACCTATCGTTTTAATTCGCGGCATTCGGTGCGTGTTTTTGGGAACTGGTCGAATATTAACCAGATTATTTCTGATAACCAGCGAAGTGTGCTGGTGGGAATGGCCGCTACGAGCAGGATATCAAAAAATCTTCGCATGAATTTTTACCTGCAAAATGCCTACGATATTGATGATTACTACCGGAACAGGAACCTGATGCAGCTTAACCTGGATTATTCCTTCCTGCGCAGACACGCTATCGTACTTCGAAGTTTTTATACCATTTTCAAAAACGAAATTAGCGACCCCGAATTTACCTTGTCGGCTACTTATGCTTACAAGCTTGGAATTCCTTTAAAACAGGTGATAAGTGCCGGGAAAGTTGTGGGGAGAATCAGCGACCGGGACGGTAATGCGGTGGAGGGGGTTTATCTTCGGGTTTTGAATGAAACAACGGTTTCAAACAGGAACGGAGAATTTGAGTTCCGGCTGGTTCCTCCCGGAAAGCAACTCCTGGTTATCGACAAATCAAAGCTGGAGGTTGATGAGATCCCAAGTATCCCCATGCCGCTTGAAATGGAAGTGGTGGATAACCAGGAGGCGGTGGTGAATATTCAGATTCAAAAAGGTGCTCGTTTGAGTGGTCGTTTAAGTTTGGGGCAGAGTCGTCTATCTGCATTTGATGATAGGTCGGCTAAGCCGGCGAATGTGGTTGTGGAGCTGAAAACCGACTTTGAAACCTTCCGCATAACTAGCGATAGCGAAGGCAACTTTTCTTTTCCCTTGGTTCGTCCTGGTGATGTCGAATTCAGGATTTATGGCAATACAGTTCCTGCCGGATACAGACCAACGCAAACTGTTTACACCTATCATCTGGAGCCGGGAGATCAGAAATTTGAAGAAATCATACTTGAGTCATCCAGGAAGGAAATCATTTTTAAATCGCCGGGGAAATCCATCGCCGTTAAAAGTAACCATACTCCAACGGTTATTAACAAGCGAACACTGGAAGAACCGTCCGCGTCTGAGGTCTTTTATTCGATTCAGATAGGTGCATTTCGAAAAGCGCTGCGGAAGGACTCAAAATTTCTGAAAGGGCAATCTTTTTATTTCGAGAAACAAATTGATAACTTACACAAATATTTTGTTGGCAGATTTACCAATTACAAAGACGCTGAAAAACAACTCGAAAAGCTAAAGTCGGAATATGTATCTCCTTTTATTGTGGTGGTGAAAGATGGAAATGTAATGAGTTTGGAAGTGTTTAACGCAAGTGGTATTCATCCATAAAAGGAGGTCGGAGTTTTTCCGGATTTTGGTTAAAATGAAAAAACGAATGAAGAATTACCTTAAATATGCAATGCCCGTTTTTGTTGCGCTGGGCTTTGTCGTGCCGGTGCACGCACAATGGAATAGCGGCAATTTAAATGTACGTTTTTCTGTGCCTGAAATTGCAGTGGTCGATATTGAACCGGAACTTAGCAACATCGAATTCAGGCTTGCCGCTCCCGGGGTTGCTGGCGGAGAACCGGTGGTACAACATGTTTACAACGAGTCGGTGTGGATCAACTACACTTCTGCCATTCGACAAAATGGAAACCGCCGGTCGATTAATGCGCAGGTTTCTGAAGGTACCATTCCGGATGGCATTTCCTTTTATGTGCAAGCCTCTGTTCCTTCGGTATTTGGAAGCACAAGCCAGGGGAGCCCGGTAGGAAAGGTACAGATTGGTCGTCAGCCGCACCCGATTATAACCGGCATTGGTAGTTGTTTTACCGGCGATGGAGTAGGCAAAGGGCACGAACTAACCTATTTTCTTGAGATATCGGATTTTAATCAGATAAAATCGATAGAAAACCAGGTGTTTACTGTTTTATATACCATAACTGATAATTAGAGAAAATGAAAATTGCATGGGTTTTAATCTTTTTATTGGGCGGGTTGCTGGCAAATGCTCAGTATATGGAATTAAGGGTGGATGGAATGGTTTCGTTTGATGGCACTGATTTTACAATCAAAGAAGCAGGAGAAGATTGGTCCCCATCGGTTGAGAGTCAGTCTAATGTCTCTGTATCCATTGAGTTTCAGAATTTTTGGGATGGTCTTTTTAATCCCAATAGAAGGTGGAGGGTAGAGGTTATGAAGGAAGACCTTAGCTGGAATAACCAGGTAGCACTTGAGATTAGAAGAACCGGAGATGGTTATGCCAATTGGTATAACAATCAGGGGAAAACCCGCATTGATGGGGGGGAGAATTACCTGGTAGTGGATGGAGTGTCCCGTGATTTTATCAACGGAAGAGGAAGAGCTTATTCCGTTCCTCTTCAACTAAAACTCTCCGGAATTTCGGTTACGCTGGGGGCGCAGGATTTTGAGACAAATGTGATATTAACCATTTATGACAATTGATGATGAGCAAGAAAATCGTATTTGCAACCTGTATTTTGGCTCTTTTTCTGCTTACATGCGAAGAGCGGGAAACAGTTGAAATAGCTACGCCAATATGGATTGAGACACGTTTGACAGAACTGGAGAACTCAGGCGAATGTTTTGGGTGTACCTTGCAGCGATGGACTTATAACAACGAATACTACTATCATCTTTATTGCAATCATTGGTCATGCAGCAATTGCGAAGTGTATCGCTACAATGGAGACAAAGTTGTTTGGGGCGGGAATGTGGACCCTGCAGATTACGAAAAAAACAAACACCGGCCCGTAAAAATATGGGAGTGCGGCATGGAGATCAATGCCGGAACTTAATATCTCTTCTTTCTTCTATTTTTTTTTGATTTTTCGCGACCTAGCTGGTAATTTCAATACGGTTCCCATCCGGGTCGAGGATAACACTTTCATAATACCCGTCGCCGGTGGAATGAGGCTCTTTCAGCACTTTGAACCCGTCTTTCCGGAGCGTGTTGGTGAGCGCATCCACCTTTTCTTTTGATCCAACACTGATGGCCAAATGAATCAAGCCGGTAAACTGCTTAACTACATCGTTTTTCGACTTTGGAATTCCGGGCATTTCCATCAGTTCCAGCCGGCAATCTCCGTAAAACGAAAGAAAATAGGACCGAAACTCCTTGGAGTGGTTGTGGTAAATTTCGGAAGAAGATGCATCGAAGTAATGCATGTAAAAATTCCGGAGGCCCTCAAGATTGTATGTCCAGATTGCAATATGTTCAATACGCATGGCTTTGCTTTTTTTGATCCATTAAAAATACGAAACGTTTTCAGTAAAAAACAGAGGCAATTGAATTAAATTTCACCGTTCCACTCACCAAAAAAACGGTCGAGGAATGCTTCCATAAAAGTGTGTCTTTCGTTGGCTATTTGAAGGGCGGCGGGGGTGTTGAGCCGTTCTTTCAATAGCAGTAGTTTTTCGTAAAAATGGTTGATGGTGGGTGCCGTGCTTTTCTTGTAATCATCAAAACTATTGTGCATTACCGGGGGAATATTCGGATCGTACATCAAGCGGTTCTTGTTTCCGCCATAGGCAAAAGTGCGGGCAATCCCGATGGCACCGATGGCATCCAGCCGGTCAGCATCCTGAACAATTTTAGCTTCTTTTGAGGTGGCAGCTGTTTCTACTTTCGCACCTTTAAACGATACTTCGGAAATCACCTGTAATATTTTCTCCTGTTGAGCTGCATCAACATCCATTTGTTCAAGCCAGGCCCGGGTTCTCGATGTGTGATTGCGTGTTTGCAGCTTCCAGTCGTCCAGATCGTGTAATAAAGCCGCCATTTCAATCGTAAAACGGTCACCTCCTTCCAGTTCCGAAATTTTCAATGCCAGGTTTCGTACACGAAAAATGTGCCACCAGTCATGTCCCGATCCTTCTCCGTCAAAAAGCTCTTTAATGTGATCCTCAGTGCGTTTAAGCACCTCGTTTTGTCGAATATTCGAATTCATAATTCAAAATTAGCCGTATGAAGATAGATTTTAAAAGCCAAAAAATGTTAACAATGTTAAGAAGCGTTTTTTAATGCATTGATAATCAGCTGTGAATTGAAAATATTATTTCGAATGGGATGTATATCACTGTCGCAGACATTGCTTTTTTACTATTTTTGCCACGTTTTAAGGAACCTAAAGGTTTTAGGATTATTTGGGTTTGAACAGACAGGGAAGATTGTATATGACATATAATAAAAAACTTACTCTATCGGCGATGTTTTATAATTCGGTAGAGAATTATGCAAATAAAACCTCGATTGTATTTACCGGCGAAGAAAATTACACTTACGCGGAAATGGGAGAAGAGGTGGAACGCATTGCAGAGATGTTGCTGGAGTTAGGCATTGGTTCGGGCGATAAAGTAGCGATACTAAGTGCCAACATGCCAAACTGGGGAAAAGCTTTCTTTGCCATTTCGCTGATCGGAGCCGTAGCTGTTCCTATTTTACCTGATTTTCACAGTAAAGAAATTCACTCGATTCTCGAACATTCGGGATCAAAAGCATTGTTTGTTTCCGAAGGTTTGTACACAAGTGTCAGCGACAAAACAGCGCATATGCTGGAATGCATGATTTTGGCAGACCGCTTTGCGATTATTCCAAAAGAGACTCCGGCGAGCCATTTGCACTTACTGGCTTCATCCGTTCCGGTTAACAAAAAAGATTTTGTTCCGGTAGATGTGGACGAGGAAGATTTGGCGTCGATTATTTATACTTCGGGAACTACCGGCAACTCGAAAGGGGTTATGCTGACACATAAGAACCTGACTTGGACTGCCCGCCAAAGCCGTACGCTGCAAAAAATTGAACAAGACGACAGGTTTCTCTCGATGCTGCCGCTTTCGCATACACTTGAAAACACCGTTGGCTTTTTATTGCCGATGATGTACGGTGCTTCGGTGCATTATTTGCGTAAACCGCCGGTGCCTTCGGTTTTACTGCCGGCACTCAAAACGGTGAAGCCAACCATCATGTTGTCGGTGCCGCTGATCATCGAAAAGGTGTATCGTTCAAAGATCCAGCCTACGTTTGAGAAAAATAGCCTGATGCGTTTTCTGAGCACTTTTGCTCCGACACGGATATTGTTGCACAAGGTAGCTGCCCAAAAGCTGATGGAGACTTTTGGTGGTTGTGTTCATTTCTTTGGAATCGGTGGCGCCAAACTCGACACCACGGTGGAACGTTTTTTGAAAGAAGGCGGATTTCCGTATGCGATTGGTTACGGTCTGACAGAAACAGCTCCTTTGCTGGCTGGTGCAGTCGGTAAAAATACACGGGTAGGTTCTACCGGTATTGCCATGGAAGGTGTTACGTTACGTATTGCCGATCCTGATCCGAAGACCGGCGAAGGTGAAATTCAGGCAAAGGGCGAAAATGTAATGAAAGGCTACTACAAAGCGCCTGAAATTACCAAAGAAGTGTTTACGGAAGATGGCTGGTTCCGTACCGGCGACCGGGGTGTTTTCATCAAAAACAAGCTGTTTGTAAAAGGCCGTATCAAAACCATGATTGTAGGTGCCAGCGGCGAAAACATCTATCCCGAAGAAATCGAGTCAGTGATCAACAAAATGCGTTTTGTACTCGAATCGCTGGTTGTGGAGAAAAAAGGGAAACTGGTGGCCATGATTCACCTGAATATGGAAGAAGTGGAGGAGAATCTGAAGCAGATGAAAATGGAAGCCCAACAATACATTGCGGTAAAATCGGATGAGATACTGCAGGAGATTATGAAAAAGGTGAACCTGGAAGTGAACAAGTTTTCGCGGATTAACCAGGTGATATTGCAGCCTATTCCGTTTGAACGTACACCCACCCGGAAAATCAAGAGATTTTTATACGCTTAGGATAAATTGATATTATAAAAGGAAAGCTTCAGATGAGGCTTTCCTTTTTTGTTACATTAAAGATGAGGCCAATGCAAAGCTAGTTTCCTGAAATGAGCAAAGTTTTGCTAATTTTGTAGCCACAAAAATTTCAGCATACATGGTAACAGAATCAAGATACAGTGCAAGGGGAGTTTCAGCATCAAAAGAGGATGTACACGAAGCAATCAGGAACGTGGATAAAGGCGTGTTCCCAAAGGCTTTTTGTAAGATCGTTCCCGATATTTTGGGCGGAGACCCCGAATGGTGCAACATAATGCATGCCGATGGAGCAGGCACAAAATCGGCGCTGGCGTACATGTACTGGAAAGAAACCGGCGACCTTTCTGTCTGGAAAGGCATTGCGCAGGATGCACTGATCATGAATGTGGACGACCTTCTGTGTGTTGGGGCTACCGATAACATCCTGGTTTCATCCACCATCGGAAGAAACAAAAACAATATTCCGGGAGAGGTAATTGCAGCCATTATCAACGGAACCGAAGAATTGCTTGCCACTTTACGCGAGATGGGTGTTAGCATTTATTCCACGGGTGGAGAAACGGCTGATGTGGGGGATTTGGTACGCACCATCATTGTGGATTCAACGGTTACCTGCCGCATGAAAAGGGCAGATGTGGTTTCTGCCGACCGGATCAAAGCAGGAAATGTGATTGTAGGACTTTCGTCTTCAGGACAGGCAAGTTACGAAACCGAGTACAACGGAGGAATGGGGAGCAACGGCTTAACTTCGGCTCGCCACGACGTATTCTCAAAATACCTGGCTGAAAAATATCCCGAAAGTTTTGATCCGCAGGTGCCGGGAGAGTTGGTTTATTCGGGAGGTAAAAAACTGACCGATGCTGTTGAAGACCTGGATATCGATGCCGGGAAACTGGTGCTTTCTCCAACACGAACTTACGCGCCGGTGATCAAAAAAGTGCTCGATCAGTTCCGCGGTGAAATATCGGGCATGATCCATTGTTCGGGTGGCGCGCAAACCAAAGTGCTGCATTTTGTCGATAACGTTCATGTGATAAAAGACAACATGTTTCCGGTTCCGCCACTATTTAAACTGATTCACGAACAATCGGGAACCGACTGGAAGGAAATGTACAAGGTGTTTAACATGGGACACCGTTTTGAAATATACTGCGACGAAGATGTAGCACAGGAGATCATTGAAATCTCTGAATCGTTCAACATTGAGGCGCAGATTATTGGAAGAGTTGAATCTTTTGAAGGGAAAAAACTCACCATTACGTCCGGCAACGGCACTTTTGAATATTAGCTCATTCCCACGAAAGTGGGAATCTCATCAAAACATGGCGAACTTTTATGTTTACACATTAGCGAACAAGCCAAACGGAGTTTTGTATATTGGACTAACAAATGAGTTAGAAAGAAGACTGGGAGAGCACAAAGACAAAGTCCTGAAAGGATTTACGTCGAAGTACAATGTAGATAAACTGGTTTATTACGAAGAATTTGATACCTATGAAGAAGCTTTTTCAAGAGAACGAAGACTGAAAAAGTGGAATAGGGAGTGGAAAATTGAATTGATAGAAAAAGAAAACGCGCATTGGGAGGATTTATCAGCTGAGTGGTTCTGAAGATAGAGATTCCCGTTTGCACGGGAATGAGGTTAAAAGACAGTATAGATTATGGCACAATACGAATTACTAGAGAAATTTGAGTCGATCAAGCACCGCTACGCAGAAGTGGAGCAGCAGATCACCGATCCGGCTGTTATGGCTGATATGAAGCGTTATGTGAAGCTGAACCAGGAGTACAAGACTCTGCAAAAGCTGGTGGCCAAATTTCAGGAATATAAAAACCTGGTAGACAATATCGAAACCGGGAAAGAAATGTTGGCTGAAGAGACCGACGAGGAAATGCGCGAAATGGCGCGCGATGAAATTGAAGCCTCGGAAGAAATGCTTCCAAAGGTTGAGCGGGAAGTGAAATTTTTGCTGGTTCCGGCCGATCCGGAAGACGGGAAGAACGCAATTCTTGAAATCCGTGCAGGAACCGGGGGCGACGAAGCCAGTATTTTTGCCGGCGACCTTTTCCGTATGTATTCAAAATACTGCGAGAAAAAAGGCTGGCGTCTGGAAGTTACCAACGCCAACGAAGGAACTGCAGGTGGTTACAAGGAAATTGTGGCCAAAGTTACCGGAGAAGGTGTTTACGGTATCCTGAAATACGAATCGGGTGTGCACCGCGTACAACGTGTTCCGCAAACCGAAACCCAGGGAAGGGTACATACTTCGGCAGCAACCGTGGCAGTTTTACCTGAGGCCGAGGAGTTTGACGTGGAACTGAAAGAATCGGATATCCGGAAAGATACTTACTGTTCTTCCGGGCCAGGCGGACAGTCGGTGAATACCACTTATTCCGCCATTCGTTTAACGCACATGCCAACCGGAATCGTGGTAACTTGTCAGGACGAGAAATCGCAGCTGAAAAACTTAGCCAAAGCGATGACCGAGCTTCGTACCCGGATTTACAACATGGAATACCAGAAATACATCGACGAGATTTCATCGAAACGAAAAACCATGGTGTCTACCGGCGACCGTTCGGCTAAAATCCGTACCTACAACTGGCCGCAGGGACGTGTGACCGATCACCGTATTAACCTGACACTGTATAATCTGCAGGCAATTATCGGTGGTGAAATCGACGAGATCATCGAAAAACTGATGATTGAAGAGAACGCCGAAAAACTAAAAGAAGCAGCTATTTAATTTTTAAAATAAGGACCGATTTCGGGCTTTCAACAAGTAAAAATGAATCAACAACAACTTTTTGAGGAGATCCAAAAGAAACGCAGCTTTCTTTGTGTGGGGCTGGATACCGACATTCAGAAAATTCCTCAGCATTTATTGGAAACTTCCGATCCGTTTTTTTCTTTCAACAAGGAGATAATTGATGCTACGGTTGAGTTTTCGGTAGCTTACAAACCCAACCTGGCTTTTTATGAAAGTCTGGGCTCAAAGGGATTGGTCAGCCTCGAAAAAACGGTTTCCTACATCAAGGAAAACTACCCGGAAATTTTTCTGATAGCCGATGCCAAACGTGGTGATATCGGCAATACTTCCAACTTGTATGCCCGTGCCTTCTTTGGTGAACAGGATTTTGACGCCGTAACCGTGGCGCCTTATATGGGAGAAGATTCCGTAAAGCCGTTTATGACTTACCCCGGCAAGTGGGTGATTCTTTTGGCACTGACATCCAATAAGGGAGCTTTCGATTTTCAGTTTATTGAAGACAGGAAAACCGGCGACAAACTGTTTGAAACAGTGCTGAAAAAGTCGCAGGAATGGGGAAGTGAAGAGAACCTGATGTACGTGGTAGGTGCCACAAAGGCCGAGAAATTAAAAGAAATACGCGCGATCGTTCCCAACCACTTTTTGCTGGTGCCGGGAGTTGGTGCACAGGGAGGTAGTTTACAGGAAGTGGCGCACAACGGATTGAATTCGAAATGTGGTTTGCTGGTAAATTCTTCGCGCGGAATTATTTATGCTTCCGGAGAGGTTGATTTTGCCGAAAAAGCAAAAGAGGCTGCCCGCGAGGTTCAGCAGGAAATGGAAACGCTTCTTCAGGAGGCCGGACTGATTTAAAAAAATTGCACAAGCTATAAAAAGAAAGGGCTTCCCAACGGAAGCCCTTTTTCTTTACGATTATGAATACAGGTCTTTAAACCTGTGGGATAAGCATTATTTGCTCAGGTCTTTGATGCGGATGTTTCTGAGATACAATTCTGACCCGTGTCCCAGAAATCCGATGTAACCTTTTTCGCGGTCCAGGCCTGGGTGTTTTTTCCCGTCGCGCGTTCCGTTTATGCTGGCCTCTTTAATATCACCGTCAACAATGGTCACTCCATTCAGGATTACTTTTACGCTTGAGCCTTTTACGATTACCTCTTCGGTGTTCCATTCTCCAACAGGGTTTAGGAAGCCCCTCTTGGCAGCGATTACGCCATAAACCGAACCGTGGTACTGGTACTCGTGCAGCTTGGCATAAATAGGAGCGGTGTTGTCCAGGATCTGAAGTTCCATACCCATGTAAGCAGCATCTCCTTCAAGTGGCGCCCTGATTCCGAGTCCGTTGTTGGCTCCGGGAGTCAGTTTGAACTCAAAGCGGAAGTTAAAATCGCTGTACTCGTCGGCAGTAAATAAGTTGCCGCGTCCGCCCATTTTGGGGTTGACCACCAAAATGCCGTCTTCAGCATAATAGCCTGTCAGGTTTCCTTGCCAGCCATCCAGGTTTTTTCCGTTGAACAGCGAAACAAAACCTTCCTCTTTTTCTTGCTGAGTTAAACCGATGGATTGGGTATCGATTTCTTTCACATATACATCGCGGAAAGCCAGTTCGTTTCCGTGTGCCTGCAATTCGATGGTTCCTTCTTCAAAAATCGGAATGCTGCGGTCCCAGTAGTTGTCCATGCGAATATTGTCCACTACCAGTTCACCATTCAAATAAACGGTTACCTTCTCTCCAATCATTGTAATCCGGAAAGTGTTCCATTCTCCAATCGGATTATCGGCTACTTTTAGCGGATTGCGAACATTATCTTTGTTATTGTTGTATAAACCTCCCGAGCCAACCTGGGCACCAACTTCAACACGCGAAGTATCCCAGATTTGGACCTGTGGTGCCCCCCTCAGATAAATACCGCTGTCGCCTTTTTTAGTGATCTTCCAGTCAACGATCATTTCGAAATCTTTGTAGCGTTTTACTGAAACCAGGTTGGCACCATGGCCGTTAAAAATAATCTGACCGTCTCTGGCACTCCAGTTCTCTACCATTTTTTTGTCAGCTTCCACCTGAGCTTTTGCTTTTTCAGCTTCGCTCATTTCAGCAATTTTAATCGGGTTGCCATTCAGCAGCATCCCCTGCCAGCCGTCCAGGTTTTTCCCGTTGAACATGGATACAAAGCCTTTTTCGTCGGCCATTGCATCGAGGTAACGCTGGATATTGATCTTGTCGTACTGGCTGTCTTCGCCTGATAAGGCATTGGCAGCTTTTCCAAGAATTTTTTTAACGATATCGCCGGTTTGTCCTTTTTCTCCGTCGTTGCCGGGCATTGCATTTTGCATCACCGCACGGGCTGCTCTTTCTGCCAGGTCTTTGTTATCCAGAAACGGTTCCAGGTAAACCAAGGCCAGGAATGTTTTTAAGCCTCCGATGGCCGCGATCACATTGTTTTTGTCGCCATTGGAAGTGGCGTAAGGCATTATTTCCCGGTACTGAAGTAATTTCTGGTCATCCGGTAAATTGGCTGAACGAACCAGTTTTACAAAGTTGGAAAAGGCTTTTTGTTTGAATTCGCCTAATGAGTTTTGGCAGATTTCATACAGAACGTTGGCAGCAGAATATTCTTTCCAGGCGTTGAGTGCATTAAAAGCAGCTTCTTTTTGTGTGCCGCTGGAAGTATTGAAATAGTTGGTTACGGTTTCAAGTGCCACATTGCCGCCAATTTCAGGCAGGATCGGGAAGATCCGCTCTTTTTTGTCGGTTGATTTTAAGGCACTGAATACTTTGCCATTTGCTTTTTGCTCGGCAGCTACATTTTGGGTAACAGTAATAATGGCCTTTTGAGTTTCCGCAATTTCGTTGGCGTCAGAAACTAAAAGCAATAGTTTCAGCAGGTCATCTGTATTGCCGTAAGCTGATACGTTTTTCAGCGCTTTAAAGGCAGCTGATTTTACTACATTTTCCGACGATTTTGTGGCGGCCAGCACATCGTCAAAATACTGAGAACCTGCTTTGGCAGCCAGTAATTCGATAACAGCAGCTTTTGTTTCGCCTGATGTATTGGAAAGTTCGCCTGCTACCAGGTAAAGGTGATCTTTGTCGAGTAGTTGAGAAAGTGTGTTTTTTGTAAGCTGAGTGTCGTTACCGCTTTTCAGGTGGGCAACCAAAGCCGGAATGGCTTCTTTTCCTTTTAGCTGACTTAAAGCCACAAGAGCTTCCTGTCTAACTGCTTCAGAAGCGTTGTTTACATTCTGAGCAACCAGGTCGTTGGCAAGCGTGCATCCACGGCGTCCGAGCATAGAAATAATGTCAGCTGTTACTTCGGGAGCAGCCGCTTCTGCTTTGGCAATCCAAAGACGGGTGTCGGCAACGCCTCCTGTTTTTTCGGCAATGTTCAGCGCCGAGTAGCGGAAAGCCTTGTCTGAATTATCAACGGCTTTTAGCAATAGCGGCGTAGCTTTATAACCCAGGTATTTCGCATAGATAAACAGTGCGGTAGAATAGTTGTGCAACAATTCGGGCGCCTGATTGGCTTTGAAAACTGCTTTGCAGGCTTTTTCCAGCGTGGCAATTTCATTTTTCTGACCCAAACGATCAGTGTACAACAGGAAAGCACTGGCTGCATCCGTTTTGTCGTAGGTAAATTTAATACCCTGTGCAGCTTTTAAAAGCAGGTTGTACGAAGCCGGATCACCGATTTGTGCCAGCGCAGTAAGAGCTGTTTTTCTGAGTTTCACTTCATCGGTTCCTGCCAGTGCTGTAATTTGCGGAACAGCCGCTGCGTAGCTCAACTCTCCCAGGGCGCGTACCAAAGTTAGTTTTGCTTTTTCACCAGCTGCAGGCAGTGCTTCTGCAAATAATTGGGCGGCACCTTCGCTGTTGATGGCTAAAATAGACTGAGCAGCGGGTCCAGCCAATTCTTCGTTGCCCAGGTACGACTTTAATGCTTCTGTAGTTTTTGCCTCGCCAACCAGGTTGAGTTGGTTCATCAAAAAAGTTTTTACTTCGGCATCTTTTTGAGTTGCAAGTGCTTTTAGTAAATTGTTTTCAGCCAATGCACGCTCTTCGTTTTTCCCGAACTGACTGCTATAGCGGGCAAAACTATTCAATGCAAAACGAACAGCAGTGTCGTCGCCAACTCCCGGAGAGGTCAGCATTTGCAGCATTTTCTGAATTCCTTCGTCTCCCAAAAGGTAAACCTCGTTCATTGCCTTGTCAAGGTGAGTGAGATTTTTTGTGGGCATTTGCGCCAGAATGTCGGCGACTTTGGTATCCAATGTTCGGCGGTCCTGGGCAAATCCGGTGCCCGAAACAGCGGCCAGAATAAGGATACAAATAAGTTGAATTATATTTCTCTTCATCGTTGTTGTCGTTAATCTTTTATCCTAAAACTTTAAAATTTCGTTCACTAAATTGTCCAGGGAGCACGCATGGGCTGATTAATCATGCGGTTGGCTCCTTCATCATCGATGAACTTCAGTTTTTCAGGATCAAAATGAAGTGTTCGACCCAGGCGAACTGCAATAATTCCCAGGTTAACCAGGGTGGAAGAACGGAACCCGTTTGTTTCGTTCAGCGCGAATTTCTTGCGTGTTTTTACAGATTCCGAGAAGATACCGATTTGTGGTTCCGGATCGGGCAGCGTTTTAATAAAGCTTTGAAGATTTGGAATGTCGGATCTGAATCCCTGGTAAATTTTGCCGTTTGGTCCTTCAATGTAAGCCGCGTCTTTGTCGCGGTTTTCACCATCAAGTATAATCTGGCAACCATCGGCATAGGTGTAAGTGATTCTTCTCCAGCTACCTACTGCATCGTAGTGTTGCTGCGGTGCATCCACTTCTATTTTTACCGGGCTGGTTTCGTCTTTGCCCAGCATGTACTGTACCGGGTCGAGGTAGTGTTGTCCCATGTCGCCCAAACCACCGCCATCGTAATCCCAGTAACCACGGAAGTTGGAGTGTACACGTAAGTGGTTGTAGGGTCTGTACGGGGCAGGTCCCAACCACATGTCGTAGTCGAGGTTGGAAGGAACCTGTTCAGTAGGCAGGTTGTGTTGTCCGCTCCAGAAAAATTTCCAGTTGTAACCGGTAATTCCGCTTACGGTTACTTTCAGCGGCCAGCCTAAAATTCCGCTGTCGATTACTTTCTTCAAAGGTTTAACGTCGGTACCCA
>JBKDZK010000695.1:0-5244 GCA_047971205.1 Draconibacterium sp. | reverse complement strand
CTTTGTAATTGGCAATGTAGATGGCAACTTCACCCCTGTCCCTGTATGTCTTTTCTTTGGTGTCAAAAACGGATGTCTGCCTTTGGACACAAATGACCGTTTCAATATATTTCCCCCATTGTTTGTCACCTATAAATTGCATTTGGTCCAGGTATACCGAAGTTGACCTTTCTTCGATCCTGTTCCTCCCTTTTTCCGAAAGTTGGCAGTAACTGTCTGGTTTCGAGAAGCGGACAATGTCTGTACATGCCTGTAACAGTTCTTTTGGGTTCTCTTTAACCTGGATTATCAGTTTTTTTTTCTTCCGGGTTTTCATTGTCGGCTGCTTCAAAGGTTTTTTTTGGGCAATGCAGCGCATCCGGCGTATAAACAATCCCTTCCAATCCTAACCGTGGGATCAGGACCTGTGCCACCAGTATTTCGTTGGTTTTTACATCAATTGTTTCATGGGCAAGGTTGAGTTCCTGTTCGGTGTCGAAAAAGCTTAATACCTGTGTTGCCTTTTGGTCTTGGAAATGGTCATAACTTCCCCGCAATACTTTCCCGTCAACCGCTACCCCGACCGGGTACCCCTTCCCGTTTCGAGCATTGCTCAGAATGGCCATTACCGAAAACAATATAATGAACCGTAATTCGTACCTTTGCCCCTGAGACCGCCTGTGGTCTTTTAAATCATCAAGGAATGTTATTAGCATAGCTCTGTTTTTTATTGTATTACAAAGTTATGAACATTCCTTGTTTTTTATGCACTTGAAATACATTTAGAATTGAACAGCCCTGCTCTTTTAACATTTTTCACATAAGCTCAAATAAAGATACTTAATCAGATTGTTCTTTCTCATACGAGTATTCCTTATATTAAAACATAATATAAGTTACAAATCACACCTAAAACCATAAAAAAATCCGGCGGGAATAACCCACCGGATTTCAATATTTAATGACTTATTTATTAAGCCTTTGCTTTGCGTTTTGCAATCATTTTGTTTACACGGCTAGCAGTTTCGTATACAATGGGTGATGCTACAAAGATTGATGAATAAGTACCTACACCAATACCGATCAACAAGGCGAAAACAAATCCACGCAGGTTGGCACCGCCAAAAATAAAGATTACCAACAATACTACCAAGGTAGTCAGCGAAGTATTCATAGTGCGTCGAAGTGTACTGTTCATCGCATCGTCCATATTTATCTTCAGGCTACGTTTAGGATGAATTTTCAGATATTCGCGGATACGGTCATAAACAATTACAGTATCATTAATCGAATAACCGATCACTGTCAGGATAGCAGCAATAAATGCCTGGTCAATTTCAAGCGAGAACGGAAGCAGCCCGTGGAATAGCGAGAAAAAGCCTAGAGTGATGATGGAATCGTGAGCAAGCGAAAGCACACCTCCCAAACCGTATTTCCAGTCACTGAAACGAAGAAGAATATATAGGAAGATGATGAGTAATGCAAATGTAATCGCAATCATAGCATCTTTCTTAATATCGTATGAAATAGTTGGTCCAACTTTTTGAGAACTTAACCGATAATCTTCGGTAAAATCATGAAAAGATACATTGTTCAGGAAACCTCCGTTTTTCAAACCATCATATAATGCCTGATCAACCTCGTTATCTACATTCTCAGACAAATCATCTATTTTATATTTTGTTACAATACGAACCTGGTTATCAGAACCAAAAGTTTTCACTTCGGGTGCCGAACCAAGCTCTACAACAAGTGCTTTCTGCACATCTTCCACTTTTACATCCTGGTCAAAACGAACGGTATAAGTACGCCCCCCCTGAAAATCGACACCCAAGTTAAATCCGCGAACTACAAACGAAATGAGTGAAAGAGTAATCAGAGTACCTGAAATAATATAGGCAACCCGACGTTTATCGAGGAATTTAATTCTGGGATTTACCAGCCAGTTGGCAGTATTTTTAGAAGTGAATGTTATTTTTTTACCGTGGCTTAACTGCCATTCAAAAATCAAACGGGTAATAAAAATGGAGGTCCCGAGTGAAGTGGCAATACCAATCATTAAAGTAGAGGCAAAACCTTTGATGGGGCCTGAACCAAAGAAGAAAAGTACCAAACCAGTAAGAAAGGTAGTTACCTGTCCGTCAATAATCGCGGAATAGGCATTCTTATATCCATCAGAAATAGCCAGTTTAATGCCCTTGCCAGCCCGCAGTTCTTCCTGAATACGTTCGTAAATAATTACATTGGCATCCACCGCCATACCCATCGTAAGCACAATACCTGCAATCCCCGGCAGAGTGAGTACAGCTCCTACAGAGGCCAATACTCCCATCAAAAAGAACAAGTTGAGAACAAGTGCAATATTGGCTGTTAACCCTGCCTTTTTACTGTAGAAAAATAACATATATACGAGTACTCCGATAAAAGCGAAAATAAAGGACAACATACCCGACCGGATAGACTCAGCCCCCAGTGACGGACCAACTACATCTTCCTGGATAATACGTGCCGGAGCCGGCATTTTACCCGATTTCAAAACGTTTGCCAAGTCTTTTGCTTCTTCAATACTTTCCAAACCAGTGATGCTTGAACGTCCACCCGGAATTTCACCGTTAACCGTTGGGAACGAACGCACATAACCATCCAGAACAATCGCAATCGATTTTCCCACGTTTTCTTTGGTCATGCGCTGCCATACTTTAGCCCCTTCGCTGTTCATCTGCATCGACACTTCCGGGTTCGACCCCATCTGGTCAAAATCCTGGCGGGCATCGGTAATTACTCCCCCATCCAGTGGCGGACGTCCGTCACGGGTGGTTACTTTCAGCGCAATCAAACGATAGAACAGACTGCCCTCACCCATCGTTTTGGCCGTCCATGCGAACCTCATATCCCTTGGGAAAAGGTTTCTGACCTGCGGGTTGTTCAAATATGAATTTACTTTCGCAGTATCTTTTCCCTGCGTATAACCTATCGAAGGCCCTCTGAATAATTGCCCGGTTTGATCGGTACTTGGAGTAAGTACGGCAAACACTGGATAGTCTTTCTGGAAATCAGCCATGTTGTCGATTCCGGTTGCTGAAGAGTCAGCAGAGCTTCCTGCTTCCATTTCAGCCAGTAACGAATTTTTTTCGCCGGTGGTATCCTGTTCTGCTGTCTGAGTTTCAGTAGTGGCTTCTTCTGCTGCTACTTCTTTTTCTCCGTTAACAGCATTCATTTCGCGAATTTTTTCGTTGGCCTGCATCAAATACGGGTAAACTTCCTGGTTTTCGTAAGTTTCCCAGAACTCCAGGTTAGCAGTTCCCTGCAAAAGCGTACGAACACGCTTCTGGTCTTTTACCCCCGGAAGTTCTACCAGGATACGACCACGTGTTTGCAACTGCTGAATGTTTGGCTGAGCCACCCCGAAGCGGTCGATACGCGTACGGATAATGTTGAATGCGTTATCAATGGCTGCATCAGTTTCCTTGCGGATAACATCCAATACGTCAGCATTGGTAGAGCTGAAAGTCACATGGTCGCGCAGTTCCAGTGTATTAAAAATCGATGCCAGTTTGGCAGTCGGGTCCACTTCGTCAAACGCCTTTCCGAAAAGTGTTACATAATCGTCCTGCGAATTGGTTTGCAACTCGTCGGCACGTGCCAATGCTTTGTTAAAAGTTTCGTCGGTACTGTAATTCGACATCGCACGGATAATATCCCTCACTTCTACCTGAAGCGTTACGTTCATACCACCTTTCAGGTCAAGACCCAGGTTCATTTCCAGCTCACGAACATCTTTGTACGTAAATTTTTTCAACCCAAAGAAGTTGTACACCACTTCTCCAGCCATTGAATCCAGGTAACGGAATTCCATATCCGGATTTCCTTGAGCATATTCCTCGGCATCTTTTTTAATCTGCTGAGACTTCCAGCTAAAAGATAACTGGTAAAGACACACAGCTGCCAACAGAATTGCAAAAGTTAAAATTGCACCTTTGTTTTGCATTTTAAATTAAATTTTAATGTTTGATTTATTGTCTGTTTTTTTTTGAATTAAAACTTGAATCCAAGCTATATACAGCCACACACAGCTCCTCTGCGCATAGCCTTATCACGATAAAACGCGAAAAATTATGATAACGGATCTTCGTCGGAGGAAAGTGAATGGTTTTGATAAACCAGGTAATGATACGAAGTAATCAGAGGACTTGTTTGCTGAACCACCTCGGCCTTCAACACCTGGTAATTTCTGACGGAGTAATACTGCCGCAGAAATTTATTGTGTGCATCCGAATCCTGGTTCCGGGAGGGTGTTTTTTGGAAAAAAGTCTTTACCGTGAGCGGATTGGCCTGCGCCAGAACATAAACTTCACCCTGGCGAGTGCCGTGATTATCCGCGTTGGTCTGAATATGATCCAGCTTGGTAGGATTTTTTTCCAGGTAAGCATCCATACAAACAGCTACGCCTATTAAAGCGGCAAAAAATGCCAGCCTAACGAGCAACTTTCTTGATATGTTCAGCTTAATCCTCAATACGTTAAAATTTAGCGGAGCAAATATACCTAATTCCCTGTGGTTTCCAAATCTGAAGCAGTTAAATTTGAGGCAGTTGATTTAATCCGGTTATTTTATGCAACAGGTTTTTGTTTACGGGTCTCTCCTTTTCTCCGAAGTAGTGTATGCACTCACCGGAACACATTTCCCAACGCAGGAAGCGATCCTGCACAATTTCAGGCGCCTTGCCGTAAGCGGAGCCGATTATCCGGCCGCTTTTCCCTGCAAGGGATCAAAGGTTAAGGGAAAGCTTTTACAGAACGTAGATGGCCGTTCGATGGAAATTCTGAAATTTTACGAAGGGGATGAATACGAATGCATTTCAGCCACCATTCATGTTAAAAATAAAAGAACAGAAGCTTTGGTTTTTGGATGGAAAGGAGATGCAATGCTTTTGAACGGAAACTGGGATGAAGAACAGTTCCGGGAAACTTCGCTCGAAACATACATACAGGAAATAGCGCCTGAAACACGGCTGGCCTTTGAAGCATGGCAGGCCCAAACTTTCAATCCGCGCTAATTCCGGCCAAACTGAAATAATTAATTTTGTGCAACTGGTAAGCATTATTCAATATCTTTGGGGACAAGATATTTTCTGATTTTCTTTTTACAGGAATGAAGAGAAAGCGGTTAAGCAGAATTCAATCATAAATCTAACTCGATATAAAATGAAGAACCTGGTTTTATTTACCCTTTTTTTTGCTTTCATTTTGGGGTGTTCCAAACCCG
>JBKDZK010000694.1:0-1724 GCA_047971205.1 Draconibacterium sp. | reverse complement strand
ATTTTAAACCGTAGCTACGGCTATGCCTGAAAATTTTGACTTGAAAAAGAAAAAAATAAATTCGTCAAAATTCCCGAAAAGCTATCTGCATTGAGTATATCCTTAATTTTCTGCTCACAGGCTCATTCCTGAAGGCCTAATTACCCGGGCAATTCAAATAAAATTATATTTTTGAGAAACTAAATTCACCATAAAGAAAATCACTATGAAGCTTCAAGCTATTGGCGTTGCCATGATCAGCTTTTTTCTTGCGGCCTGTGCCGGGGGGAATCGCGAAAAGACAGATACCCAAAAAGATTCACAACCTATGTTTACAGGAGCCAAAGGAGAGGTCAGAATCATGACCCTGGACCCGGGACACTTTCATGCTGCCCTGGTACAAAAAAATATGTATGACCAGGTAGACCCCACAGTGTATGTTTATGCCCCGGAAGGCCGCGATGTGCAAGGTCATCTGGCATTGATTGAACGTTACAACACCCGTAGCGAAAACCCGACAACCTGGTTGGAAAAAGTATATACCGGTCCTGATTTCCTGGAGAAAATACTAAGCGAAAAACCTGGAAATGTAATGGTTACAGCAGGAAATAATGCCAAGAAAACCGAGTACATCCTAAAATCGATAGAAGCCGGGATTAATGTACTGGCCGACAAACCCATGGTAATCTCGCCCGAAGAATTCCCTAAACTGGAGGAAGCGTTTAAGCTGGCCAAAGAAAAAGGCGTTTTGCTTTATGATATTATGACAGAGCGTTACGAAATCACTACCATGCTGCAGCGCGAGTTGTCGTTGCTTCCCGAAGTTTTTGGCGAACTGCAAGCCGGCTCAGAAGAAAATCCGGCCATAACCAAAGAAAGTGTGCACCACTTCTTTAAATATGTTTCAGGAAATCCGCTTGTTCGTCCGGCCTGGTTTTTTGACACTCAGCAACAGGGCGAAGGAATCGTGGATGTTACCACTCACCTTGTTGACATGATCCAGTGGGAAGCTTTCCCCGAAGTGACACTAAACAAATCGGACGTACAGGTTCTATCAGCCAAACGCTGGACAACCGACATGACACCCGAAATGTTTAAGAAAGTTACCGGGCTGGGCACTTACCCCGACTACCTGCAAAAAGACCTTGACAACGATGTGCTGAAGGTTTACAGCAACGGCGAAATCAACTATACATTAAAAGGGATTCATGCAAAAGTTTCGGTTATCTGGAACTTCCAGGCTCCGGAAGGTACCGGCGACACGCATTATTCGATCATGCGCGGAACCAAATGCGACCTCATCATTCAACAAGGAGAAGAGGAAGGTTACAAACCGCAGTTGTACATTGAAACAAGTGAAGAAGACCTGAAAGCTTTTGCCGGCTTCCTGTACAATGCAGTGGAAGGACTGGCCGAAAAATTCCCCGGTATTACGCTCGAAAAAGTGAACGATTCGAAATGGAAACTGAATATTCCGGATAATTACAAAGTTGGACACGAAGCGCATTTCGGACAGGTAACCGAAAAATACCTGCAATACCTGGTGGACGGCAAACTACCTGAATGGGAAGTTCCGAACATGATCGTAAAATACTACACCACTACTGAAGGCTTGAAGAAAGCGCTGGAATAGAAGAGTGATCGTTAACCCCGCCTGAACGGACGGGCAGGGATTATTACCATTATTCACCGGGTGACTTTGATATGAATCAAACAGTCACCCGGTGAATTGTTTTACAGTCCAG
>JBKDZK010000693.1:0-15569 GCA_047971205.1 Draconibacterium sp. | reverse complement strand
GGGCTGCTGCCAGAAAATCAAAAGTAAGGTATTTGACAACCTGCCGCTTTTTGTTCATTCGCTCCGATTAAGTCTGGTTCCGTTTATTTGCAATTCAGTAGTAAAACGGACGACCTGGATTTTTATTGCCGCAAAAGTAGGCTTTTACATTCACTAAAGGGAAGAAAACTGCATCAATTTGCGGTTGATCTTTTGTACCACATGCATGGCAATCAGGTAATCTTCCAGACAGCTGTTCTTCTTTACCTTTTTTTCGATGGTTTGTACAAAATGATCGAACTCGTTTGTGCCGGAATACCGGTCGAGGTTCACCGCTTTGTTGTTGCACAAAAAGGTTCCCTGGGTAAAGTTGAAGGCCACAAACTGGTTATCGGCGTATATTCTGATTTTGAAATCGTTGAGCGACTCCAGTTTGCCGTAATTGAGGCTGATAACCGAGGCGTCGTTGAATTCGAGGCGCACGTTGGAAAAACGGGAACTGTTAAAACCCGGAAAAGCAACTGCACCGATTTTCTTCGGGCTGATGCCTGTAATGCCGAGCAACATCAGCAGCATGGTATACAACGATTCGCTGGCGGTTCCGCCGGGCTCGAAGTTCGAATATTCGATAAAGGCAGGTGTGTGCACGTTTTCGTTCATCCACTGAATGGCCGGTGTGAAATAGTACGGATTGGTGATTTGCACCACCGATCCCGATTCGTTGGCGAGCTTGTTCAGTTCGGTACATTCGTCGATGGTAAGGGCCGGATGTTCGGTACAGAAAATATGCTTCGATTTTTTGATCATTTCCTGCATAAGCCTGAAGGCGTGCGGAGTGGAATTATCCATCAAAATAACATCGGCGCGTTCAACCAGTTCCACCCGGTTAAATTCGGGTACCGAGTAATGAAAACTGTTTAGCTGGGTATGGCTCCCCACCGAGGCTTTTCCGATGATGTTTACAGAAGAATTTTCTTTTAATTTTAATGCATGAGGTTCCAGAATAGCTGTCTTCCCAATTAGCCCGACATTCATCATTTTTCCAGATATTTATACAGTTTCAACAAAGGTAAACGTCAGTTCCATATAATTTTGATATGGCAGGGCTAATTTATTAACGTTAAATGTTAATATTGAACAAGGGTGCGCCTCGTTTAAAAGGGGCAATTCGTTTAATTTTGTGATTTAATGTCAGGAATGGATCAAAATGATACTCCTCGTCACCAGGGCCTCCGTAAAAAGCTGGTTGACGGATTGAAAATAAAAGGAATACGAAACGAAAATGTTTTGACGGCTATCGGTGAGGTGCCGCGCCACCTGTTTATGGACAGCGGGTTTGTGAACTTTGCTTACAAGGATCAGGCTTTTCCGATCGGTGCCGGGCAAACCATTTCGCAGCCCTACACCGTGGCTTTTCAAACACAGCTTCTGGAGGTTGAGAAAAACCAGAAGGTTTTGGAGGTAGGTACAGGTTCGGGCTACCAGGCAGCGGTTTTGTGTGCTATGGGAGCCAAAGTGTTTACCATTGAGCGGCAGAAGGAGTTGTACAACAAGGTTCATAAGTTTCTGCCAGCAATCGGTTACTCGCCGGCCTGTTTTTTTGGAGATGGCTACAAAGGCTTGCCGACTTTGGCGCCTTTCGACCGAATCATTGTTACTGCCGGTGCACCCACTGTTCCGATTAGCCTGAAATATCAGCTAAAAGTGGGTGGGAAGATGGTGATCCCGGTGGGTGACAACAATAAACAGGAAATGTACGTTGTTAACCGTGTAGACGAAAACGACTACAGGATTGAAAAACATGGCCGCTTTTTGTTTGTGCCCATGTTGAAAGGAATCGTTAATTTCTGATATGATAACAATACAAAAATTTGTAGTGAATCCTTTGGGTGAGAATTCCTACATTCTGTCGGACGAAACAGGCGAATGTGTGTTTGTTGATCCCGGGTTTTATTACACCGAAGAGAAGGAAGAAGTAAAGGAATACATTGCCGTAAATAAGCTAAAACCGGTAATGATTGCCAATACGCATTGTCATTTCGATCATATTCTGGGGGTGGAATTTGTGCGCGAACAATACAGAATTCCGTTTTATGCCCACGCCGAAGATGCTTTCCTGGTGGAACGGTCGGTTAGCCAGGCGCAAATGTTTGGCTTTGATATGTCGGAAGTAAAGCCCATGAACGGCTGGTTGCACGAAGGGGAAACACTCAAATTCGGAAACACTGAAATGAAAATCATTCATGTTCCGGGGCACTCACCGGGACATGTGGTGTTTTATTCCGAACAAGAGAATATTTTAGTAGTTGGCGACGTGCTTTTTTATGGAAGCATAGGCCGGACAGATCTTCCGGGAGGGAATTACGATACCTTGATTTCGGGTATCAAAACAAAATTGTTAACGCTTCCCGAGGATGTTAAAGTGTATTCGGGGCACGGACCGGAAACATCGGTTGGCGTTGAGAAATGGTCAAATCCGTTTTTAACGTAGACAAAAAGTTCATTGAAAGGAGTTGTTGGTTTAAAATCATTTTTTGAATGGACGGCTCTGACTAATTTTGCAAAAAATTCAATCAAATAAATTAATTCATTCACAAATGTCTCAGGATAGATTCGTAACCCGCCACATTGGACCGCGGAACCACGAAATAGCAGAAATGCTGGAAGCAATTGGCGTGTCCTCTATGGAGGAATTGTTGGAACAAACCGTACCTTCCAATATCAGGTTAAAGCAACCCCTTAAATTGAACGAGGGTTTGTCGGAGCGAAAATATTTCAGAAGAATTCTGGAACTGGCATCCAAAAACAAGGTGTTCAATACATACATCGGCATGGGCTATTACGATACAATTACTCCGGCAGTAATTTTACGTAATGTGCTGGAAAGCCCGGCGTGGTACACGTCTTACACTCCGTACCAGGCGGAGATTTCGCAGGGACGTTTGGAGGCTTTGCTCAATTTTCAGACCATGGTAAGCAGCCTTACCGGAATGAAAATTGCCAACGCTTCGCTGCTCGATGAGTCAACTGCAGCTGCAGAGGCCATGGTTATGATGGCCAATCTTCGTTCGCGCCAAATGGTGAAAGCCAATGTAAATACGGTTTTGGTGGATGAAAAAATGTGGCCTCAAACCCACGATGTGCTCAAAACGAGGGCGCTTCCGCTGGGATTTGAACTGAAAATTCAGCCCAAAGACAGCTTTGAGTTTGATGAAACTGTTTTTGGTGCGATCGTTCAGTATCCGGATTCTAACGGTGAAATCATCGATTATGCTGAATTGGTTGAAAAAGCACACGAAAAAGAAATAAAAGTAGCCGTGGCAGCCGATTTGCTTTCACTGGCTATTTTAACACCTCCCGGAGAGTGGGGGGCTGACATCGTGTTTGGAAGCACGCAGCGTTTTGGCGTTCCGATGGGATACGGTGGTCCGCATGCAGCCTTTTTTGCCGCGCGCGAAGAATACAAAAGACACTTGCCCGGCCGCATCATCGGTATTACAAAAGATATCCACGGGAAACGCGCGTTACGTATGGCGCTTCAAACCCGCGAACAGCATATTAAACGCGAAAAGGCAACATCAAACATTTGTACTGCCCAGGCGCTTTTGGCCATTATGGCAGGTTTCTTTGGCGTTTATCACGGTCCGGAAGGAATTGTGGCGATCGCACAGCGCATTCACAATATTGCTGCTTTCCTGGCAGTGGAAATTGAAAAGCTGGGATACAAACAGCTCAATACAAACTTCTTTGATACCATCAGGATTGAACTTCCGAAACATGTAAAACGCGAAGACATTGAGTGGTTGTCGCTGGATCTGGAAATGAACTTCCGCTATTTCGAAAACGGAAATGTAGGTATCAGTATCGACGAAACTACCAACCCGCAGGACATTGCCTGGATTATTGAGGTATTTGCCAAAGCGGCGAATAAGAAATTCCAGGTGGCAATGGAATACCCCAAGGGATTTTCGGTAGAGGCTAAATTTGCCCGTACCAGCGAATTCATGACCGAAGAGGTTTTCAATAAATACCGTTCGGAGACCGAAATGCTACGCTATATTAACCGATTGGCACACAAAGATATTTCGCTGACCCAGTCGATGATTTCGCTGGGTTCGTGTACCATGAAACTGAATGCGGCTACTGAAATGCTGCCGTTGAGCTGGATTGAGTTTACCGGCTTGCATCCGTTTATTCCGAAGAACCAGGCACGTGGTTACCAGGAAATGATGGAAGAACTTCGCCGCGATTTAGCTGAAATTACGGGTATGGCCGATGTGAGCCTGATGCCCAATTCGGGAGCTGCCGGTGAATATGCAGGGTTAATGGTGATCCAGGAATACCATAGAAGTCGCGGAGACGATCAGCGCGATGTGGTGCTCATTCCTGCGTCGGCCCACGGAACCAACCCAGCCAGTGCTGTAATGGCCGGTATGAAAGTGGTAGTGGTTGCCTGCGATGAGCGCGGTAATGTGGATATGGCCGATTTGCGTGCCAAAGCAGAGCTGCACCGCGACAGGTTGTCTTCTTTCATGGTAACTTATCCTTCTACACACGGTGTGTTCGAAGCTTCGATCATTGAAATGTGTGAAGTGATTCACGATAATGGAGGCCAGGTTTACATGGACGGTGCGAATATGAACGCACAGGTAGGTTTGACCAATCCAAGAATGATTGGCGCAGACGTTTGTCACCTGAACCTGCACAAAACATTTGCGATTCCGCATGGTGGTGGCGGCCCGGGTGTTGGCCCGATTGGCGTTGCCAGTCATTTGGTTGACTTCCTGCCTTCACATCCCGTGATTAATAACGGACACGTTGGTATTACGGCTGTTTCGGCTGCTCCTTGGGGAAGTGCTTCGGTGCTGCCAATCACTTACGGTTACATCAAGATGATGGGCGCAGAAGGATTAACCGAAGCTACAAAAGTGGCCATTCTGAACGCCAATTACATTGCGGGTGCCTTGAAAGATAATTACGGTGTACTTTATACCGGCGAAAACGGCCGCGTCGCTCACGAGTTGATTCTGGAATGCCGTCACCTGAAAGTGTCATCCGGTATTACCGAAGAAGACATTGCCAAACGTTTGATGGATTATGGTTTCCATGCTCCAACACTGTCGTTCCCGGTTCACGGAACACTGATGATCGAGCCAACCGAGAGTGAGTCGAAAGCTGAGCTGGATCGTTTTATTAGCGCTTTAAATTCTATTTACAAAGAAGTAAAAGAGGTAGAAAACGGAAGTGTGGACAAAGATGACAACGTGCTGAAAAATGCACCTCACACGGCTGAAAGTATTTGTGCCAACGAGTGGACACATGCTTATGAGCGCGAAAAGGCTGCTTACCCGCTGGATTGGGTACGCGAAAACAAATACTGGGTTCCGGTAGGCCGGGTAGACAATGCCTGGGGCGACAGAAACCTGATTTGTATTTGCGGTTCGCCTGAAGAATACGAAGCATTCAAATAAAAAAAAGTATCCGATAAATATTTTGAAAGCCATCTGCGATTGTCGGATGGCTTTTTTAGTATCCAAAAATGACTAAGCTAAACAGCGAAATTATCCATTTAAGAAGAACTCACCCTGATTATGCCTGCGACACAATCGTCCCTCTTTTTTTTTAGAGAGGGAATGAGGGAGAGTAAAAAAGCAGATACTACATTTTTAGCTTTTGTGAATGATTCCAGAAGTCATGATTGTTTTTATTTTTGTGCTATGATATCGTTTCCGAATGCCAAAATAAACATAGGACTGAACGTTGTTTCCAAACGTGCAGATGGTTACCATAACCTGGAAACGGTATTTTATCCGGTAAAGCTGGCCGATGCTCTGGAACTGGTTGAATCAGAAAAGCCGGAATTTTCTGCGTCGGGAATACGAATTGACGGAGCACCTGAGAGTAATCTTGTTTTCAAAGCTTACCATTTGTTACAATCCAAATTCAAATTGCCGCCGGTCCATCTTCACTTGCATAAAATTATTCCTTTTGGTGCGGGCCTGGGAGGCGGTTCTGCCGATGCTGCGTTTACCTTAAAAATGCTGAATGAATACTTTTCATTGGAATTGAACAACGATCAATTGGAAAAGTATGCGGCAACACTGGGAGCCGACTGCCCGTTTTTTATCCGGAACAAACCTACCTTTGCGCATGGTATCGGGGATCAATTCGAGGCAATCGAGCTGGATCTTTCAGGCTACGAAATAATTCTCTTAAAACCGGAGTTTTCGGTTGGCACTGCCGATGCTTACCGGAACATCATTCCTCAAAAATCAGATTTTGATCTTCGAAAACTGGCTGATTTGCCCATTGGAGAATGGAAAGACCGGGTGAAAAATGATTTTGAAAAATCTGTTTTTCCGCAGTTTCCGCAAATCGAATCCCTCAAAAATCTGTTGTACGAAAACGGCGCCGTGTATGCTTCCATGTCGGGAAGCGGTTCGGCCGTTTACGGCATTTTTCGCCATTCACCGGTAGATTTGGCTAAATTCATCCCTTCAGGTATTTTTATTTACCGATAGTTTGGGCCTTTCGCCGACCTTAGGATTTCATTAACATTTTTTTTATTCTTTTTAACAACGAAGGGTGTAACCTTTGTATCCGTAAACAGTCTATTAAACTGAAGACAGAAACAGAAAAAAGACCTTAAAGAAGGCAAACAGGAAACAACAGAAAGAAAACAATTAACAAGAAGAAAGATGAAAACTAGAATGAATCACTTCGCTGCAATAGCCATTTTCGCGATAATAATTTTTGCCGGAAATGTTAATGCACACGAAAACAAAGCAAAAGCCTCGAGCCATGAAGCATTGACTGAAACTTCGCTGCAGATTGAAAACTGGATGACTGACGAGCACGTTTGGAACGTACAGGCAGCACCCGGTACTGCTCGTGAAGCTGAAGCAGAATTGAAAGTGGAAAGCTGGATGACGGATCAGAAAGCATGGGAACTTGCCTACCTGGCAGCCACCGAAACCGAAGCTCAGTTAACGCTGGAAGACTGGATGATGAACAACACATATTGGAAAATATAGGTTAAAGAACGCGATTAGTTTTATTTGAATTTTAGGGGTTGTCAGTAATTGACAGCCCTTTTTTGCATAAGAAAACCGTACAAACTGAATTGCACGGCTTTCTTTTATGCGATAGTTTCGTTTACGCCGGTTTGATTTCAAGCATCAAATGGCGTTTCGGAATAATTTCGTCTTTTTTTATGTGGATTTTTACAATCACGCCATCAAAAGGCATACGCACCTGGTTCTCCATTTTCATGGCTTCCAGTAGCAGAAGTGTTTCGCCTTCTTTTACCTTTTGGTTTGTTTTTACAAAAATGTCCACAATGGTTCCCGGGATGAACGAGTAAATAAGATTCTCGTTGGGCGTTTCATAATTTTCCCTGTTCTCAAATTTTTTGGTATAGGTAGTCTTGTAAACCGCCCCCTGTATGATCAGGTTTTTAAACTCTTTTTGATCTTCCATTTGGTAGAATTTTACGATTAAAACGGTGGAATTCCATGTTTTTTGTTAGGCATGGAAGCCGTTTTGTTTTCAGAAACCTGCAATGCATGTAAGACGTGCGAACGGGTTTCTCCCGGTTCAATAACTTCGTCGATATAACCCTGCGCAGCTGCTACATACGGGTTGGCGAATTTCTCTTTGTATTCCTGAATTTTTAGCTGACGCATTTGCTCCGGATTCTCCGCTTCCGAGATTTCTTTCCGGAATACAATGTTGGCTGCTCCTTCAGGTCCCATTACTGCAATTTCGGCGGTTGGCCATGCAAAAACAAAGTCAGCACGCAGGTGACGCGAGTTCATGGCAATGTAACCACCTCCGTATGCCTTGCGAACAATAACGGTGATTTTCGGAACGGTAGCCTCACTGTATGCATAAAGAATTTTGGCTCCGTGACGGATAACTCCGGCATGCTCCTGGTCAACACCCGGCAGGTAGCCTGGCAGGTCTTCCATGGTTACAATCGGAATGTTGAAAGCATCGCAGTAGCGGATGAAACGGGCTGCTTTATCCGAGCTGTCGCAGTCAAGAACCCCTGCAAGCACCATGGGCTGGTTGGCCACAAAACCTACAGTTTCTCCGTCCATTCTACCAAAACCAATAATGATGTTGGGCGCAAATCCTTCCATTACTTCAAAGAATTCAGACCCGTCGGTAATGCTCTTGATAAGTCCCCGCATGTCGTAAGGAATCCTTGGATCTACCGGAACGATATCGTCAATTGCTTTTCCTTTTAACGGTGCTTTTGGCTCATGAGCAAGCGCTTTTTTCAGGTTGCTTCTTGGAATGTAACTGATCAGCGTTTTGATTTGCTCAAAACATTCCAGTTCAGTTTCAGCATAAAAATGTGCGTTACCTGTAATTTCGGCGTGAACTTTGGCTCCGCCCAGTTCTTCCATCGAAATTTCTTCGCCCAGTACCGATTTAATTACAGACGGGCCGGTAATAAACATTTTCGAAATATTTTCTACCACAAATACGAAGTCGGTAAGGGCCGGAGAATACACCGCGCCACCGGCACAAGGGCCGAGAATTACCGAAATCTGAGGAATCACACCCGAGGCCAGTGTATTGCGGAAAAAGATCTCGCCATAACCGGCAAGCGAGTTTACACCTTCCTGGATACGCGCACCACCCGAGTCGTTGATACCAATTAACGGAACCCTCATTTTCAGAGCGTGGTCCATGATTTTGGTGATCTTACGGGCATGCATCAATCCCAACGAACCTCCGGCAACCGTGAAATCCTGGGCAAAAATACATACCGGTTTATTGTAAATAGTTCCTGTTCCGATGATTACACCGTCTCCGTGCAAGGTTTTACCTTCCATGCCAAAATCTTTGGCTGCGTGTTCAACAAACAGATCGTATTCGTGAAATGAGTTTTTATCGAGCAATGCGAGGATACGTTCCCGTGCAGTCAGTTTCCCCATTGCAGCTTGTTTCTCAATGGCTTTATCTCCACCACCTTTTTGTACTTCTTTCGTTCTTTTGCGAAGATCAAGTACGTTGCTTCTTAGTGACATAAAGTTTTTTTTAAGTTATAAATTAACCCTAAGATTCCGGGTCTTTTTTAATAAGCGAAGGCAAAATTATAATTTTTTTTAATTGCCATTTGTAAATGCAATTATGTACTACGTAAATTCACGCTGAGGGATTCAAATTGTTCGAATTATAGTATTCTTTGTTTGAAAATTGTTCGAACGACTTGTTTGTAACGCGATGTAGAATTGGCAAAACTATTTAGCTGCCCAACGATAAACAAAGAATGCAATTACCGTGTAACACAGGTTGGGAATCCAAATGGCGACAAAGGGAGGCGTACTTCCGCTAATGGCAAAAACGGTTGAGATTTGCATAAAAAGAATGTACGAGAAAGCCAGTAGCAAGCCCAGCCCAAGATGTAACCCGAGCCCTCCTTTTATTTTGCGCGATGCCAGGCTCATGCCAATAACCGTTAAAATAAAGGTTGAAAACGGGTTGGCAATTCTGCGGTGTTTTTCCAGCTCCCATTCCACATAGTTGATTCCCCTCATTTTCATGAGTTTTATCTCTTTCAGAAGATCGGGAGTTGTGTAGGTTTCCATTTCGTCTTTCATTACCAAAAAATCCTGTGGCGTCATGCTCAGGGTTGTGTCGATCTGGTAACCTTTGCTCAAATCCTCGTGATCTTCATAAATCACCCGTTTCGAGTAATTATTGATGACCCATTTCTGCGAGTCTTCTTTCCAGCTAATGCTTCGGGCCGTCAATTTCTCTTTCAGTTTCCCATCTTCAAACTTCTCGAGGGTGAAAGGCCTGCCAACATTGTTGCTAAAACTCTTCATATAAATATAAACCCCCGGCTCAATTTGGCGGTGAATGTTGTGTTCAGTACTAACTGTTTTGGATCTTATGTATTTTTCACGAAAGCCAAGCATGGTTTTATTGGCGGGCGGAATAATAAAATTGCCCAGTAAAAAGGAAAAAATTCCGATAATCAGTGCCGAAACCAGGTAGGGGCGCATAAAGCGCGAAAAGGAAACACCGCTGCTGAGAATGGCAATAATTTCGGTGTTATACGCCATTTTTGAGGTAAAATAAATAACCGCAATAAACGTAAACAACGGGCTGAAAAGGTTGGCAAAGTAGGGGATGAAATTCAGGTAGTAATCAACAATAATATCTTTTGTCGGAATTTCCTTGGAGAGGAATTCATCCAGGTTTTCCGAAATGTCAAAAACAATGGCAATGCTGAGTATTAATGCAATGGCATAAAAAAATGTACCCAGGTATTTCCAGGTAATATAAAAATCAATTGTTTTATACCACTTCATCTTCACCTATAGTCTGTGTTTTAATATAAGCACCATTTCGTTTTTCCAGCTAACAAAATCGCCGCCCAGTATTTTTTCGCGGGCAGTTTTTACCAGCCAAAGATAAAAGGCCAGGTTGTGCTGACTGGCAATTTGAGCCCCCAGCATTTCTTTTGAAATAACCAGGTGGCGAAGATAAGCTTTTGAATACTGGTCAACAAACGAAGTCCCGTTCGGATCGATGGGAGAATGGTCGTTTTCCCATTTCTGATTGCGGATGTTGATGATGCCTTCGCTTGTGAACAACATGCCGTTGCGGCCGTTGCGGGTTGGCATCACACAATCGAACATATCTACCCCGCGGTGTATGCCTTCCAGTATATTTACCGGTGTGCCAACTCCCATCAGGTAACGCGGTTTGTCTTGCGGCAGGTCGGCGGTTACCACTTCGGTCATTTCGTACATTTCTTCTTCGGTTTCTCCTACCGACAAGCCGCCAATGGCGTAACCGTTGGCATCAAAGTTCCGGACATGCGCCACTGATTGTCTGCGCAGATCGGCATACGTTGCTCCCTGTACGATGGGGAAAAGCGATTGCGAATAACCGTATTTAGGTTCGGTGCTGTTAAAACGTTTGAAACAGCGGTCGAGCCACCGCCGGGTAAGCTCCATCGATTTTTTTGCATAATCGTAATCGGCATCTCCGGGCGTACATTCATCGAAAGCCATCATAATATCGGCCCCGATCGAACGCTGGATATCCATCACACTTTCCGGAGTAAACTGGTGATACGAACCATCGATGTGCGACTGAAAGCGCGCACCTTCTTCTGTCAGTTTTCGCAGGTCTCCCAGCGAAAAAACCTGGAAGCCACCGCTGTCGGTAAGTATAGGTCTGTCCCAGCCATTGAATTTGTGCAGTCCGCCGGCTTTTTCAATCACATCAATCCCCGGGCGAAGGTATAAATGATAGGTATTTCCAAGGATGATTTCAGCTTTTATATCATCTCTGATGTCGCGCGTATGGATTCCTTTAACCGACCCGGCAGTGCCTACCGGCATAAAGATCGGAGTTTCGATTTTTCCGTGGTCGGTGGTAATTACGCCGGCTCTGGCCCGTGAGTTATCAGTAGTTTTTTCTAACAGAAAGTTCATTCACCTTAAATTGATGGGCAAATATAGATATTTAACTTTAATTGAAAGGACAGGAAGAATGGTGCCCTTGTTAATAAAAACTAATTCATGTAAATAAATAATCGACGGATTTCAAGCCTGATTCTTTTTAAATTCCCACATTTGCCCTTAGCAATGATTTTGATTTACCGAATTAATTTTCTGCATGAAACAAGCGATTCTGGATAGCCTGAACGGGATGTCGGTTACAGATTGGATCGTTCCTGTCATTTTTTTGTTTGTTTTTCTTTGCCGCTTTTACTACTTGCTGTTTTTTTCGGCGCGGGTGGTGTTTAGTAGCCGAAAAGAAGTAATTGTCAATCAAAAGCCCAGGCAACCCATTACTGTATTTCTGACCGTCAGGAACGAGGAGGATAACCTGCGAAAACTGTTGCCCCAATTACTCGGGATTAACGACGACTGTTACGAAGTAGTGGTGGTGGATGATTATTCGCTCGATAATACTTTTACCGTTTTGGGGAGTTTTAAACACTACCCGAATTTTCGCTTTTCTGCGTTGAACGAAGAAACACGTTTTTCGGTAAAACTGGCGCAGAATATCGCATTAAAAGCCGCTCAGCACGAATGGGTGCTTACTTTGCCCATCGAAACTACGGCAGTTGGGAAAGACTGGATCAATGGTTTTTTGGTAAATACAACCACCGATAACCGGAATGTAATGATGGGGTATTCGGGCATCCAGCGCAAGCCGGGGTACTTCAATTTGCTTTACCGTACCGAAAACTTTTTGCAACAAATACGCAGCGTGGGGTATGTGGCCAACGGAATTCCTTTTGTGTATTTTGAAGATAACGTGGCTTTCTGGAAAGAAGAATATTTTAAACTGGGCGGATATGGTCAAAAAACAAAAGAAGCGTATGCCAACCTGGAGTTGATCATTAACCAGTTTATCACAAAGAGAAAAACGGTGTTGCTCTTTAATGAAAACACCTGTATTACAAAAGAGGTGGAAACAAACCGAGACGACTTTTACAATTTGCTCAACCGAAGTTTCAGGATCGAAAAGTACTTGCCCGCTTGGAAAAGAACTTTGCTGGGTTTCGATACGCTTACCAATTTGTTGTACACGCCTTTGCTGATCGCACTGTTTATTTTTTATTTTAATCTGTGGCCCCTTTTTGTGGCCCTGGCCGGGATTAAAATTCTGTTACATCTTATCCTTCTGAAAATCACCTTAAACCGTTTGAGGGAACGTGAAATATTCCTATCTTCGTTAGTGTACGGTTGGTTAATGCCTTATTTCAAGACTTTTTACAAGTGGTATTTTAACCAGTCGGCACGCCGAAGCAAATGGAGGATAAAGGTGTAATATTATCGGAAAAAGCCCGTCAGGATTACGAACTCGTCAAGACCGCTTTAACGGGTGACGAAAAAGCTTTTGCCCGGCTGTTAAACCGCTACAAAGACGCCATTTATTTCATGCTTCTGAAGATGGTAAATAACCGCAGCGATGCGGAGGATTTAACCCTCGAAGCTTTTGGGAAAGCTTTTAAAAGCCTCCATCAGTATTCGCCAACCTATGCTTTTAGTACCTGGTTGTTCAAAATTGCGTCCAATAATTGCATCGATTTTCTTCGGAAGAAAAAAGGTGTGCAGGTTTCGATCGAGAACAAAGACCAGAACGAAAATAATGAGCCGCTCAAGCTTAAATCAAAAGATCCCAATCCGGAAGAACGCCTGATCAGGCAACAAAAAGCCATTCTGCTTCGGAACGTGGTTCGAAAATTAAAGCCACGTTATCAATTCCTGGTCGAGTTGCGTTATTTTAAAGAGTATTCGTACGAAGAAATTGCAAAAGAATTAGCTTTGCCGCTGGGTACGGTAAAGGCCCAGTTATTCAGGGCGCGGGAAATGCTTTTTAAAATGATTGAAAGCACCGAGATTGGTCAACGAGATTAATAACTTTATGGATATTCTTTTAAAATATTTCTCCGGATTAAGCGATCAGCAGATTACTCTCTTCCGGCAACTGGAACCTTTGTATGCCGAGTGGAATGCACAGATTAATGTGATTTCACGAAAAGATTTCTCCGAGTTTTACGAACGGCATGTATTGCATTCCCTGGGGATTGCAAAACTGATCCGGTTTAATATAGGTACCAGAATTGTGGATGTGGGTACCGGAGGTGGTTTTCCAGGGATCCCGCTGGCAATTATGTTTCCCGAGGTACAGTTTCATTTGGTGGATTCTATCGGAAAAAAAATAAAGGTGGTACAGAATGTGGCCGATGCCTTGGGCTTGAAAAATGTAAAGGCTGAGCAAATTCGCGCCGAGCAACTCACCGATAAATACGATTTTGTAGTGAGCAGGGCTGTTACCCGTTTGCCCGGGTTTGTTCCGTGGGTGCAGAAAAATATATCCAAAAAACAAATGAATGCTTTACCAAACGGAATAATTTACCTGAAAGGTGGCGATTTAACCGAGGAGCTGAAGCCGTTTCGTAACAGGGTGTTTGTGCAGGATTTATCGGCGTATTTTACCGAAGAATTTTTTGACACCAAAAAGGTGGTTCACCTACCCTTGTAAAAAACGTCCTCCGGTTTTCGGAGAACGTTTATTAGATTGTTTTTTGTATGTAATTCTTCTCTTCTTACAAGAATTCGTCCCCAAAAGAAACACCCATTTTCCGGGCTTTTGAAATCAGGGGATGGTCTTTATCCACCAGGCGCAGCTTGCCTCCTACATCTTCCAGCGGTACCGTGGTTAAATCGTTGTCTTTAACGGCTACCATTGTTCCAAATTTTCCTTCAGCAATACATTGGGCAGCAAACGATCCGTAACGAGTTGCCAGAATCCGGTCCATTGGTGTGGGCGAGCCTCCCCGCTGAATATACCCCAGCACGGTTTCACGGGTTTCAATTCCGGTGTATGTTTGAATCGATTCGGCAATGTGCGACGCAGCCGACTTGTTTTTGGGGTGCTCGATACCTTCTGCTACAACTACAATTGAGTAGGGCTTGTTGTCTTCGTAGCGGCTTTCGATTTTTTTGCAAACCGAGCGGATGTTGTGTTCCAGTTCCGGCAGCAAAATAATATCGCCACCGCCGGCAACGCCCGAGTACAAAGCCAGCCAGCCGGCATGGTGCCCCATTATTTCGATGATCATTACCCGTTGGTGGGAGTTGGCAGTTGTGTGCAAACGGTCCATGGCATCGGTGGCAATCTGAACCGCCGAATCAAAACCAAAAGTAACATCGGTGCCCCAAACGTCGTTGTCGATGGTTTTGGGAATACCGATCACATTGAGTCCTTCTTTCGAAAGCAGGTTGGCTGTTTTCATGGTGCCGTTTCCGCCAATGCAAACCACACAGTCGAGCCCCAGGTTTTCGTAGGTTTCAATGATCTTTTCAGGCTTGTCGTTTTCGCCGCCGTCTTCTTTTACGAGTTTATAGGGCTTTTCGCGCGAAGTTCCAAGTATAGTGCCTCCCAGGGTTAAAATACCCGAGAGTTTTGATTCTTTTAATTCAATGTAGTCGCTATTGATCAATCCCGTATAGCCGGCGTTAAAACCCAGGACTTCCATGCCATACTCCACAATCGCGGTTTTTCCCACTCCCCGAATGGCTGCATTCAAGCCAGGGCAATCTCCTCCGGCTGTCAGAATGCCGATTTTTTTTTGCTTTTTTGAATCACTCATAATGAATTTTTCTGTTGGATAATTGCAATATTATCCGAATTTACAAAAGTTGTTTTGAAAATGCGGCGATCAAAAGTCTTTAAATTGTATTTGGATTAAAATTTGTTTTTTTCGGACTGACAAGCTTAGTTTTTGATATTTTTGTGGAGTTGCCGGGAAACCGGTAGCAGGAATTTTAATCTTTAACCAATTAAATTTTTATCCAATGAGAAGAATTTTTGCCTGCTTGTTAGCAGTGGCATTTGTTTTTACGATTTCTTGTAAAAGCTCAAAAACCGGAGGATCGGCCGGAGTAAACCAACTTAGCAAAAAAGAAAAAGAAGAAGGCTGGGTTTTGTTGTTCGACGGAAAAACGACCAATGGATGGAAAGGTAATAACAAAGACCATTTTCCGACAGCCTGGGAAGTAGTTGACGGAACTTTACATTTTAAAGGCTCAGGTGCCGGA
>JBKDZK010000692.1:0-2672 GCA_047971205.1 Draconibacterium sp. | reverse complement strand
TAAATGAATTATTATCAAATATTGCATCCTGCCAGTCAAAATTGATTCCCTTTTCATAGTAATTTGTTGCCCATGTTGAATGGAACATCTCCATACCTTTCTGAGTATCAATAGGTGAATTTTTCCACAGCTCTTGATCCATTACTCCATGCGTTTGATAACGCATAACATCCCTAATGAGTTCTGCATATTTTTCTGCAGATTGCATTTTAATAAAATTATACTTATTAATCCCAATATATGAACCTATCTCAATATTCAATTTTGATACACCTTTAGCCGCACTCTTTGTAGTGACTAAAACTACCCCATTAGAGGCCCGTGAACCATAAATTGCTGTTGCAGCAGCATCTTTCAAAATCTCCATTGATTCAATATCTTGGCTAACTAAGTTATCCCAGCTTCCTGGCATTCCGTCAACGATGATTAAGGGGTTATTTCCTGCTGAAAGCGATCTACTACCTCTAATTCGAATTGAAGAGGATTCGCCAGGTTGACGAGATGGTTTGATGTAAACACCTGCTGCCTGTCCTTGCATAGCATCCATTACATTTACACTTGGGAACCCTTCCATCTGTTCTGAATCAACTCTTGATATTGATCCGGTTACACTGCTGCGTTTCATCGTTCCATATCCTACTGCCACAACCTCTTCCAACCCAATCGTCTCTTCCTCCATCGTTACACCAACAGTTGTCTGACTGCCAATACCAATTTCCTGCATTTTCATCCCCACAAACGAAAACTGCAATGTGGCATCCTCCGGGATGTTGGCAAGAGAATATTCTCCATCGGCATTGGTAACTGTCCCCTGCGTTGTCCCTTTAACAACAACAGTTACCCCGGGAAGTGGTGTTCCTGATTCATCGGTAACCTTACCGGAAACCGATTTTTGCTGTAAAGTCGCTACTGCTTCTAGTTTCGCCATATTGTTCGTGGCAGAGCTTAGTAAAATCAAATTATCCTGCATCACTTCATACGAAATATGCTGCCCCTCAAAAATCTCATCCAGAATCTCTTCCACAGTGGCGTCTTTGGCTTTTAAGGATACACTCCGTTCTACATCCACCTGTTCCCTGATGTAGATAAAGCGGAAATCACTGGATTCTTCTATTTCTTTAAGTACCTCAACGATTTGTTTGTTCTGGGCCCTAAAATTAAATTTTGTGGCCTGCGAATACACGGTTGCTGAAACCTGCATCAACCCGACAAGAAGTAGTATGGCTGTTAGTTTCATAGTTAGTAATAGTTTTTTTACCCTTCTGCGTGGCAGAAAAGTATTCATACACTTTTTTTTCATAAATTTGAATGTTTTGATTAATAGCGTTATTGGTGATTCTCACCAAAAAATTCAAGACAAGCTAAGCTGGTTGGTGTTGCAGCACCTTCCGGCTTATTTTTTAGTTTTAGTTCATGTTATGCCCTCCTTTGTTTTGTTTATTTTTAATCGTCAGTTATCTCAATTTTTTGTCCTACTATCTTATAATTAATCGGGAGTGCTTTTTTTATAATTTCCAAAAACTCGATAATGGATTCATTTTTAATGGTCCCGTCAAAGTGGAGGTCCAGGATTTCCTTATTTTTTATTTCGATTTCGACACCATATTTGCGTTCGAGAAGGAGCTCCAAATCTTTCATGTTCATATTCACAAAAACCAGCTTATTATCTTTCCACGAGGTGTACCATTTGGTATTCACTTGCTTGATGGTTAGTTGTTTTGTGTGTTTGTTGAGTTTGACCTGCTCGCCTGGTTTTACAACAATGTCTTCTGCCAGTTTGAAGTTGCCGGTTGACTGAATAATAATTTGTCCTTCCTCAAGGGTTGTAGCTATTTCATTATCGGCCTCGTAAGCCTTAACATTAAACAGTGTTCCGGTAACATTAACATCGTAATATGGAGTGTGTACAATAAAAGGCCTGGTATTATCTTTTTTTACATCAAACCAGGCTTCTCCTTCCAGAAAAACCTCCCGGTTCCCATTGTGGCCTTCTACACTGTATTTTACCCGTGAGTCGGCATTCAGGAAAATGACGGATCCATCGGGAAGTATCATCTCCGAAATTGAACCCTTGGGAGAATGGGAGGCATAATAAACCGGCTCTTTGGGAACAGAAGTGATGTGCATAGCATATACTCCGGCAATTAGGCCAATAACTACTGCAGCAGCAATTTTCCCGATGTAGCTTAAATGACGCACGTTTGCTTTTCTTGGGGACTTGGTTTGTTCAATTTTTGCCCAAGCCTGCGTAAAAATTGATTTAAAATCAGGCGATGCAGAAGTATTGTCGTTGTCTGCTAATGATAGCTCTTCGAAAAGTTTTTCTTTTACTATAAATTCGTTTTCAGGCGAATGAAACAGTGCAAGCATCTCCTGGCTCTCCGGAGAATCTGTATTTTGGTCTTTCCCTTTTTCGAATATATGGCGGATTTGTTTTTTCATACCTTTTTCAATTGATAGTAATACGGTTTAGTTTGTCGATTTACTCATTTGTAAATGGATAAAGAATAATGGTTGTGCATGAAATGACTAAGTAAATTCCTATCCGCAGATTATATGGAAGAAAAACAGTGCAATTAAAGATTCATCTTTGAAATGTTTCTTCAAAAATGAAATTGCACGGTATAAATGATTTTCAATAGTACGTTTGGAAAGGTTCATCTGTTGGGCGA
>JBKDZK010000691.1:0-2851 GCA_047971205.1 Draconibacterium sp. | reverse complement strand
GTACAAAAGTCTGAATCCCATGTTCTTAATTTTAAGTTTCGTTCGATCTATTTCTCAGTCTAATCAAATGTTTGTTATAATGTATTCAAAGTGCCACCTCTTGCTGAAATGGGTAAAGAGGGTGTCCCAAAAACATATTTCACGCAAAGTACGCCAAGGTTTACCAAAGAACGCAAAAACAGAAACTGATTATGTGCACTCTGCGAGCTTTGCGCTTCTTTTATCTCTTTGCGAGAACCTGATTTTCCCAACTTTTGGGACACCCTCTTACCGATTCAGTTAAGTGGCCAACTGCCACTGGCAGAAAACAAATATCCATTTTCTCCTTTCGAATAAGCTCCGAAACGGGAGAAATATTATTGCTAAGTCTTATTTCTCGAGCATCTTAATAAAATATCCGCCAACTACCGAGCGAGCCTGAAAACCCACCTGTGTTGCGGTAGGTGTTTCGTACCAGTCTGACATTGGCACACGGTCGGGCGTTTCAGTCACATATTCATACAGCGGATCGATAAATTTTTGAAACGTTTCGTTGTCATTTGCTAAAGTGGCTGTCCAAACAACCCAGTCTGATTTTGTATATGTTCTGCGGTTGTCGAGCGGCAAGCCGTATTCATTTTGCTGGGTCAGGTAGTAAGCAATTTCGGTTTGCGCTACTTCCGGCGGAAAAATACCAAGGTTGAGCAGCTTGTCCCAAACCAGGTTGTACTTCTGACTCCAGGTTCCGGGCTGGTCAAAAGTAAGGCGGTAGTGGTCGCCATCGTTGGCCATTTTTATCCATTCCTGCGCCATTTGTTTGGCTTGTGTTGTGTATTTCCCGGCAACATCGGCTTTGCCCAGCATTTCGGCCAGTTTACCGTACCCGGCAATCCCCATAATGGCTTTTGCTGAAAGGTTTACGTTGTGCGCAAAGTGACCGGCAAAGTCGTCGGTACAAAGCTGATTTTCAGGATCCAAACCGTTTTCAAGCAAATAATTGGCCCAGGTTGTCAGCACGTCCCAATGTTTGGCAGCGTAGTCGGCATTGCCTTCCACGGTTGCAATTGCAGTTGCCAGAATTACCATGTTACCGGATTCTTCCACCGGCATGTCGCCACCATAAGTCTGTCCGTTGGCAATTGGGTAGGTACCCACATCGTGCGCGGCAAACGGTTTCGCCCATTTTCCACTTTCCGAATAATAAAAAATTGGGTTCATCATACCTTTTAACAGCTCCGGATTGTATTTCAGGAACAAAGGAGCCGATGGATAAGTTATATCGACCGTGCCGATGGAGCCGTTGCTGAAGTTCTCCTTTGACAGGAAAAGCGTGTTGCCTTCGGTGTCTTTTACCAGTTTATGCGCGGCAATCGTCTGGCGGTAAGCCAGCAGGCACAAACGCGCATATTTTTCACCGCCGGCTGCCAGCGCCTCTTCGTAAATTTTTGCATCGGCCGCATCACAACGTGCCATAATGCTTTCGTAGTCTTTGGCCGCTGCCGTCAACGCCTCATCAATTGTTACCTGGCCATCTTTTGTCCACCAGGCCTTTAGGTTTTTTTCAAAATACTGAATTGATTCAATATCGTCGTAAGTCAGCATTACGTAACCGCTTGCCGGTTTCGACGAAACTTTTCCAACTGCATCGGTACAGGCCAGTACCGGCATCGAGTTCGACATAACTGCCGTCATTTTATCCAACCGGCTGTTTATTTTACCACCTTCTGCAAACGTTTTCTTCATATCCACAAAATCGCCAATTGCCATTGTTTTATTCGCAGCCCCGGGTGTTGCCAGGTAGAAATAGCCCCAGTCGATGCGCACATTGTCGCCTTTCTTTTGCAAAATGGCTTGCTCTGTTGTTCCGGTTTTTACTACGTTAAGGTCACCAATTTTGCCGGTGGTCACTTCCACTTCCTGGTTCAATTCGTTTACTGCCCATTCGGGAGTCGTCTCAAAGTAGACTTCCACATCGTGCGCTTGTCCGTCGTTTGAAACCACCTGGTAGTTGATGTAATTTACCGGACGCGAAAGCAGGTCCAGGTCATCCATCAACAAAGGAGAAACAAACTCCACCTGCAAATCAACCGAGCCGCAGGTAAAATCGTATTTGGTTTGAGTGGCGGTCATTTTCACACTGTTTTGAACCGCAGTTTGCGCAAATACAGGTTTTTCGTCGCTTTCCCTGAAAATGCCAAAATCAACATACGCCAAACCTCCGCGGTCCCAGCAATGTGCTGCAATGGTATTTTTTCCGTCCGCATTCAACAAACTTTTGTCGAGTTTTAACACCACATTGCTTTTGGCGCGGTTCCCGGTATTGATGATTTCAGTTCCGTTCAGGTACAATTCAAAATCGTCGTCGTGCGAATAAATCAGGTACAGCTCGCTATCGTTGCTGATTGCCGGCAAAGTAAATTCGCGGCGCACCCAAATATGCGGGCTTGTCCACGAAGTGCTTGTTTCGCCGGAATTAGGTGTACCAAAAGCAGCCAGGCCACTTGTCCACGAGGCATCGTTAAAACCTGGTTTTTCCCAGCCTGAAGCAGGTTCCTGTGTTACGTACCTGGCTTCCCAGGCTTCGTATTTGGCGCTTGGCAACACCGGCTGAAGCGGAATTTCCTCTTTCCCCACGAAACGATACGTTTGCCCGTCCACACGGATAGCACCGATCAGCGAATGGTTTTTACCTGTCCAGTGTTTTACCGGTGTATCAAACAAATTATCGGACGTTGACCACGCACTGGTATAGGGATCAATCGTAATCAGCGGGTAAGCAGGAGCTCTGAAGCTTTCTCCCTGCTCAACCTTTACTGGTGTTGCAGCGGGCTGACAACTTTGCAACAGCGTTCCGGTCAGCATAAAAACAATG
>JBKDZK010000690.1:0-1995 GCA_047971205.1 Draconibacterium sp. | reverse complement strand
CTTGCCCATTCCGGGTGGTCTGTGTAAACCTGACCGCGGTCAAAGAAATTGTGCCCGCCAACAAAGGTATTCATTGATACCTGTACCCGGATTCCCAACTCGTGTGCTTTTTTGATAAAATATCCCAAATAATCAAAATCGGGACGCTCAAATCCGTCCCATTCCTTCATTTGCGGAGCATAGTCGCTTTTGTACAGTACTTCGCCGGTAATTGGTCTGATATCAACCACTGCGTCAGTAAAACCGATGCTTTTAATTTTTTCGAGGTAAAAATCAATCGAGTCGGGATAGCTGAATCGTTCAAAATTTGCTTCTGCATCGAACCACATTAACGCCGGTTTGTCGATGGCAGGTGCTTTGTTCTCTTCCACTTTTTGCGAACAGGAAGTGAAGAAAACAATAGAGGTTAACAAGGCAAATATTATTGAATTTTTCATTGGATTACTTTTTCTTTTAAAGGTGATTTGTACTTTATTCCCGTTGCCGGGATTTTATTCAATTGTAACTTTTTTAATCTTCAGCAATGGCAGCATCAATTCCTTCCTTTACGTAATTCCATTGCCCTTTTTGTTTCAGGTGTATCATGTCGAAAAGAAAATAGCCGTCACAGGCGCTCATCGCTGCATCTACCGACTGGATAATTGCCTGTCCGGTGATAGCGTCGCTTGTGGTTGCCCAGGCTCCGTTTCCAACATCAGGACCTCCGATAACCGTTGCATCGCCTTTGATTTTTTCGGAAGCCAGTGAGCAAAATCCCTGGATGGTCCATTCTGTTGAACCGTATACTTTGGTTGGTGTAGCATAGGCCCCAATAAGGATAATATCCATCAGGTCGGCATAGCCGTAGTTTTTGTATTCGGAAGTTGCCCACGACGAATAGCTTGATGGCAGGGTGTATCGCGGGCTGGCCCAGTTTACACCTACCCCGTAGTAACTTCCGTACCATCCGCCAACATACACGCCAAATTGAATTTCAGGATTTACAGCTTTTACTGAATTTCTGGCTTTCTCCATAAAATCGTGAATAACTTTCACCCGAAACTCCAGCCACTTTTTCAGATAGGTGGGTTGAGGATTGGGTAAGCTTCCTACTTCAGTACCGGCAGTCATTACATCGGCAGGAAAGTTTGCTACCGAATAGCCTAAATAGTTTTCGAATTTTTTTCTGGTGTAATCTGAAAAATCGCTGTCAATGCCATCGAAGCGTCCTCTGTCAAGAATAATTCCGTCAAGGTTCTGGTAGGCAGCCAGGTCAGCCAGCATGTCGCACAGGTAATTTTGAACGTCTTCGTTTACCGGATTAAAAAATTGAGCTCCTGAGTTATTCAGATCGAGTACGTTTACAATGCCGTTATCAGTGAGTAATGAGGTTGCCCAATCTTTTTTTGCTGCATCGCGGAATAACATTCCTTCCGATCCAAGCGAGGATTTATTTCCCCCGGAAAAGGTATTTACCCCTGCATAAACATCCAGTCCGAGACTGTGGCCGGCATCGATGAACGCCTGCAGGTAATCCCAGGTGGCGGTCCGCTCAATTTTTGTATAACCACTTGATAAATGGGCTCCCAGCCAGGAAACCTGGTTTACAACATCGGTTTCAAAAAGAACATCGCCCGATGTGGGTCTTACGTCCACCACCACGCCTGTAAAGCCAGCATCTTTTGCAAGTGTCAGATCCCTGAGAATATTTTCTTTGCTGTTGGCAAAATCAGGGAAGTTGGCAGCAGCATCAATCCATATAATTCTTGGTTTATCTGCGTTGGGGATATCGTCGTCCCATTCCCACTCCGGGGTATCCGTTCCATTTCCTCCACATCCGGTCACATTAAATATCATGAATACAGATAATGACCAGAAAATAATTGATCGTAGTTGTCTCATACTTTTCATGCTTTAATAAAAAGCCACCGCGGTTACAACAGAACGTTGTTTTCCGTCGCTCGGCTTTATTGTTTCTTTTCCATTTATCAGCATACAGCTTGATCCTCCTCCATC
>JBKDZK010000689.1:0-3060 GCA_047971205.1 Draconibacterium sp. | reverse complement strand
TTCTTCTCACTCCATCTCCACTTCCGATTCGTGGGCCAGGTTCAGGTTATTGGAGATAATAACCGTATCTCCCGGATTAAGTGTAGCTCCTTCAGCTGCTTCCACCGAGTACTGGTTTTCATTTTCATCCAATACATTTACATAGGTCCAGAAGGCAATTCCATCACCCGTATAACGAAAAAGTACTTCGCGGTTCTGACGTAAAACAACGGCTTGTTTTGGAACTACCAACTGACCCGATATGGCTTTTTTGATGCTTACTTTTACATTCATCCCTTCCATATAGCGCCCCGGATTTGTTACTTCTGCTTTTATCCAGGCCAGCCCGTTCTTATCAATACGAGGATTGATTTCGGTGACGGTCCCGGTAGTCGTTTTGGCTCCGGCAATAGGAGAGACCGTTACTTTTTGCCCAACCTGAACTTCACTTACCTCGGTTTCGAGTAGTGGAAAATCGATGGTAAAACGTGCATCGTTTATCAAGGTACAGAATGGTTCCGATAAACTGGCTTTCTCGAAAGGCTTTTGTTTGAGTCCTTCCACCTTTCCGGCAAAAGGAGCTTTTAAAGTAGCATCGTCGAGAGCCCGTTCTGCTTTCTCCAAAGCCAACGAAGCATCGTTGTAGCCCGAGCGGATATTGGCAATACGGAGGTGGTCGGCAAGCACCTTATCTTCAGAAACTCCGTTGTAGCCCATACTCAGTAAAGCATCCTTTTTGTCAATCTCCGCCTTCTCTAACGTCATTTTAGCCTGTTTTATCGCAAACTGCAGATCTTCGTTTTGCAGCGAAACCATTACTGTGGATGCAAAAACCGATTGTCCGTTTTTCACCTTAACGCTTGCAATTATACCATCGGTTTTAAAATATAATTCTGCCTTTTGGATGGCAGCCAGTTTACCATTGCTGATAATCTCGCGGGTAAAGTCTTCGCGCTGTATTACTGTTGTTTCGACCCGGTTTTTTTCTTCGGGCAAGGCATCGTGCTCTGATGCAGCTTCGTCGGATTTACCGTTGCCGCAAGAGGCAAGCAATGCTACCGGCAGGACGAAAGCAAGGAAATACGAGAAGTAAGCAGCTACTGGAGTTGGATAAGTCTGGTTCATACACAATAGTCTAAAGATTAATGGCTAAATGTAACAAAAATTATGCCTGCTTATTATTTCAAAGGTTTAACATTACTACTGAAGTACCAAATACTGACATAGGCTTTCATTGTTTAATTATTTGCTTTAAAGGTTGAATAAACCGGTAAATCGCCCGGGTATCGTCGGTAACTATCTCTGCTGTTCCGTCCATTTCCTGTATTAATCTCAGGTGCTCGCTGTAGCTCGATGTCATATTGTCCAGACGGATAAAAGCTGCATATTCGCTTTCTTCCGGCACAAGTGAAACTGACTCAACCACACCCAGTAACATTCCGTATTCCATATAGGGGAAACCGGACAGTTTAATGTTTACCTTTTGCCCTATCCGAATTTCGCCAATACCGGTAGCGGGCACCATAGCCTTGCATATAATTTTAATACTGTCGGGTGGAACAACAGTTGCCAAACGTTCACCTGCCTGTATAACATGGTTTTCGCTCCAGAATTTATCGAGGGTAAGCCTGCCGGCAATTGGCGAACACATTAAATAACGGTCTTTCCAACTGTTTATCTGGTTTGTCAGCGAACGGACATTATCGTTAATATTCAATTCAAACTGCCTTGTTTCCGATTTTCTTTGCTCATTCAGGTCGAGTAACAAACGTTGTTGTGCCAAAAGGTTTGTTTCCGAGGTTTTAATGTTTTGTTTAAACCCGATACAATTACGCCGGGCTTGTATCAATTGTGCTTTTGCCTGATCGATTTGCGATTCTGAAACCCCGCCCTTATCAATCATGACCTCGTAGCGCGAAAATGTTTTTTCTTCCAGTTGCAGTTCTTCTTCCAACAATTCTTTTTGTTGCAACATCATTTCATAATTCTCCTGTTGCCGATTTAATTTGGCTTCTTCAATCTTTATTTTTGTTGTCAGAATATCATCTTGTAAAAACTGTTTGTATTCCTTACTGTTCCTTGCAAACTGGTTGTATTGCTCCTGCAAATCGCCTAACCCGGTTTTTTCCGACAATAATTGAATGGTTGAATCGGAAATGAAACCCGAGGCATCCATTTGGGCGAGGATTTGTTCAAGCTTGCAAATAGCTTCATAATCCGAGGTGCTGTTGATAAGGGCAACGGGGGCTTGTGGCAAAACATAATCACCATCACGGTGAAACCAATGGCTGATCCGCCCCGATGTTTTAGAAATAAGCTGCGCAGGCGGGTTTTCGGTGGTAATAATCATGGGAGCACTCACAACCTTGGGGTATTTAAAAAAATAGCTGCCCACAATTATGCAAAAGAAAGTCAGGAAGATAACACCCAGGCCCCAACGAAGTATACTTCCGGGAATTTCTTTCATTATTTCCCTTACCTCTTCGTTATGGATTTCTATGTTTTGTTTTGGCATGAATTAGATTAAAAATTAAAATTATGTGCTACACTTATGGTAAACCTTACTCAACAAGTTTATTTGATTAAATACAATTCTTTGCATGGATAATCAATTATTATTTTTTGATATGTTTTCAAAAATATTACGCCCAATAAGCAAAAAAAACTATTATTAAAGTGTGGCAAGATTGATGGATCGTAAAAAATAGGTGCGCTATAAATCTCTGATACTAAATGGCCTGATAAGCTTGCGTTACAATATGCTATTTGCCGTTCAATGTTTACTAATCTGTATGCGCTTGTTCTATTTTTTAATCTATTAATCTGAAGACTATCACTTGACAAAAAAGCCAGTCTAAACTTTCTCCCTGTAGTAAGAGGGAATGGTGGAGTCCGGGCAGGAAGTAGCAGGTGCTTTTGATGCAAAACTTCCTGTCCTTCTTCCTTTGGTTAATACTATTTGGTTCGGATATTTCATCGTTTGAGATTGTTTGAAATGGTTTCTTTGGTTCCTATTGTTCCTTTGGTTTCTGTTGTTTCTGTTGTTTCAGGGTTTGAAATGGTTTGGGGTTCGGTGATGGT
>JBKDZK010000688.1:0-4102 GCA_047971205.1 Draconibacterium sp. | reverse complement strand
TTGGATATGAATATGCCCCATACTTTCTGAAAAAATCCGTTGTACCCGAAAAATAAACCCACTCTCTGCAATTGGCTATGTATGTAATACTTACGAAATCTGAACAACAACTTGGGTTAAGTTTTCCGTTATTGGGCAGTGCACGTTTTCTGATGTTTGGGATAATGCATTGAAAAGTTATCTTTAAGCAAACAAAAAAGCCTTTGCAATACGCTGTAAATCACAATAATTTTTTTCTCACCGAATTACTGACAAACCTGGGATTTGACCGCTGGGAAGAAATCTTTGGCAATCCGGTACTAACTGCCGCACTGGTAGACCGGTTGACCCACAAAGCCCATTTGGTGAACATGAGCGGTGAGTCCTACCGTATTAAAGAAACTAAAAAATTGATGGAAAAATGAAAGAGGCAATACAAATGATAAGGGCTCCAGATGAATCTGTTCCGGGGGTATCCCCGAAACAGATTCATCTACCTTTTTATTTTAATTAAATTGGTATACTTTTGGATTGAAGCACTGGTATACTTTTAAGTTGAAAAAAACAAAATGTTATACAAAAGCAAAATACATGCTGGTTCATTCGGTCAAATTATTGATGATGAAAAGAAACAATCAATTAGCTATACTTTTTTAACAATGTCGTTATTTTTAATAGTTTTGTTTCTCCCGATTCTTTTTGCAAATGGACAAAATACTGTAAAAATAACTTCTGATTTTCCTGGAGGTAACATCGTGGTCAATAAAATATCAGGTGATTCAGTTTGGTTGAAACCCGATTTATCCTTTACAAAGGGAGAATGGTTTTACTGGTATTTCAAAATTTCCGGTATTTCAGAAAAAAATATCACCTTCACATTTGACCAAAACAATGTATTTTCGAAATACGGCCCTGCCTTTAGTCTTAATAATGATTTTACCTGGAAATGGTACGGAGAAAACAGAATCGCAAATAACGGTTTTTCGTTTTCTTTTTCAGAACAGGATACTATCGCTTTTTTTAGTGTGGCTTTCCCATATACCGAAAAGAACCTGAATGAATTTTTGGGGAATTTGAAAAACAGGGAATTATTAAAAACAGACACCTTATGTTTTTCCCCGAAAAACCGAGTGATTGAAAAAATAACCATCCCTGCCACAAGTGAAGAACCCAAACATAAAGTATTGATTACGGTGCGGCACCATGCCTGCGAAATGATGGCCAGCTATGTTTTGGAAGGAATAATAGAAAGTTTGTTAAACAACAAAAACCTTCAATCGCTGAGAGAAGGCACTGAATTTTTAATCATTCCGTTTATGGACAAAGACGGTGTTGAAAACGGAGAGCAGGGCAAAAACCGGGTACCAAGAGACCATAACAGGGATTAAGACAAGGACCCGGTACATAATTCTACTGCTGCACTGAAAAAATTTATCCCGGAATGGAGCCAGGGCAAATTGAAATTGGCGCTGGATATCCATTGCCCCTGGATTCAAGGAAAAAACAACGAAGACATTTATATCGTAGGTTCGTCGGATAAACAAATCGAGCAGAATCAAATCATTTTTTCACGGTTGCTGGAGAAAAATTCTTCAGGGGAAATAAAATCGTACCATAAAAACTTTCTGCCTTTTGGTAAATCATGGAATACCGGTGCAAACTATTCACAAGGTACCAGTTTTGCAAAATGGGCAGAAGGAATCACGGGGTTAAGCCTTTCAACCACAATAGAATATCCTTATGCCATTATTTCCGGGACAATGGTTTCCAAAGATAATTCACGGGTTTTTGGAGAAACTATATCCTTTTCCATTCAGGAATATTTTGAATTAATGGATAAAAAGTAATTTTAAACTGAAATCGGATAATTGTACAGGAAACATTAAACGACAATGAAACATAAAACTTTAGCCTTTATTTCCCTGACATTCATAGGTATTTTTCCTATAAATGCCCATTCGCTTTTCCTCGAAGCCGAAAACTTCGAAACCAAAGGCGGCTGGGTGGTCGATCAGCAGTTTACGGACCTGATGGGTTCCTCCTATTTGATGGCGCACGGAATGGGTGTTCCGGTTACCGATGCGGAAACAACTGTTGAGTTCCCTTCAACCGGGGAATACACCGTTTTTGTAAGGACGTTCAACTGGACTTCCTCGTGGTATGACGGTAAGGGGCCCGGAAAATTCCAGTTGCTAGTAAACGGCAAAAAAACAAGCCCGGTATTGGGTACTTCGGGCTCTGAATGGCTGTGGAAAAACGCCGGAAGAGTCAATATTACCGGTAAAAAAGCAACAATTGCCCTGCACGATCTCACCGGCTTCAACGGTCGAGTGGATGCCATTTATTTCACAAAAGATAATACGCCACCTCCCGCTGAGTTGGAGGCTTTGGCCAAATTCCGCAAAAAACAGCCCGGCATTCCCCAAAAACCTGAAAAGGCCGGTGAATTAGACCTGGTAGTGGTTGGCGGAGGAGTGGCCGGAACTGCCGCTGCTATTTCGGCAGCCCGCCTTGGCTTGCAGGTAGCACTCATCCAGGACCGCCCGGTGCTGGGCGGCAACAACAGTTCAGAAGTCCGGGTCCACCTCGGCGGAAGAATCAATGTGGAACCTTTTCCTGCGCTGGGTGATGTAATAAAAGAAATTGGCCCGTCGCGCGGAGGGAATGCACAGCCTGCAGAATATTACGAGGACGAAAAGAAAATGGAGATGGTGCTGGCCGAAGAAAACATTTCGCTTTTCACCAGTTACCGGGCATTTGCTGTAAAAACAAAGGGTTCGCGTATAACTGAAGTGCATGCACGACATATTGAAACTTCAGAAGATCTGATATTTTCAGCGCCGCTTTTTGCCGATTGTACCGGCGACGGCACCATTGGATTTCTGGCCGGGGCCGATTATGCCATGGGCCGTGAAGGCCACGACGAATTTGACGAACCCACAGCACCCGAAGAAGCCGATAAAATGACCATGGGGGCCTCGGTCCAGTGGTATTCGGCAGAGGAAAACCAACCGGTAAGTTTCCCTGAATTTGAGTACGGAGTGGAATTCAACGAAAAAAATACCGAAAAAGTAACCATGGGCGAATGGACCTGGGAAACTGGTATGAACTTCGACCAGATTACTGAATTTGAACGTATCCGCGACTACGGGCTGCTGGTGGTTTACTCCAACTGGTCGTCGCTGAAAAATAAAGTGGCCAAAAACGAATACGCCAACCGTCGGCTGGAGTGGGTAGCCTATATTGCCGGGAAACGCGAATCGCGCCGGCTGCTGGGCGACCTGATCCTGAAAGAACAGGACATTACAAACTATGTGGTTTACCCCGATGCTTCGGCACCAACCTCCTGGACCATCGACCTGCACTACCCCGACCCAAAAAACACGGAACATTTTCCGGATATGGAGTTCAAATCCATAGCCGTGCATAAAAAAATTCATCCCTACCCGATTCCTTATCGCTGTTTTTACTCTCGGAACGTGGATAACCTGTTTATGGCCGGGCGCAATATCAGTGTTACCCACGTGGCGCTGGGAACTGTCCGGGTAATGCGCACCACCGGAATGATGGGCGAAGTAGTAGGTATGGCTGCCTCGGTTGCCACAAAACACAACACCAATCCACGGGGTGTTTACCACAATCATTTGGATGAATTGAAAACCCTGATTAACAAAGGGGTAGGTAAATACGATGCAGAAAATATGCAAAAATACAACGAAGGTGGCACTTTGGGACCGAAAGAATAAAAACTGTTTGGCAGATTAGCTATTATGTTTCAAAGTTTTACTCACCGGTAAACTTTTTCCGGAGATTAAAATGAAATCAACTGATTACCAAATAATTTCTACATTATAACTTTTAAAATGTTTATCTTTTGAAATTACCTTCAAATCAGATGTGGCCGCTTGCGCAATGATCATTCTGTCGAAAGGATCACGATGAAAAAAATTCAGTTTTAATAGTGTTTTGGTATCGTCTAAATCAATTGGTAATATTTCAAAATCATTGTTATCCAAAAAGTTTTCTATGGTTTTAAATCCTCCTTTGATTTCCAGTCTATCAATTGATAATTTTATTACAATCTCCCAGATACTTGCGATACTTACAAAACATCGATTAGATT
>JBKDZK010000687.1:0-3891 GCA_047971205.1 Draconibacterium sp. | reverse complement strand
TTGGATATGAATATGCCCCATACTTTCTGAAAAAATCCGTTGTACCCGAAAAATAAATCCACTCTCTGCAATTGGCTATGTATGTAATACTTACGAAATCTGAACAACAACTTGGGTTAAGGGATCCTTGTAGCATGGCAAACCATTTGATATATTAGTACCTATTTCCGACTCGATGTATAAAATTCTGGTTATCATTTTAATTCAAACAGTTTGGCTTTACTCGTGCAAGTACAGTAAAACAACTAGTACTCCTGAAGCCAATAATTGGGAAAAAGTATCTTCTGAAATATCTTATCTCAACATTCAGTCCTTTTGCCAAGATTCATTAGGGTATATATGGATTGCAACCCTTCATGGGTTGAACCGTTACAACGGTTACGAATTCCATCAATATTTTTATGATGAAGAAGATTCGACTTCATTAGACAATGACATGATATTTGCAATATATATTGACTCATCCCATCGTCTGTGGATAGGTACTCTCACAGGAGTAAACCTCTATGATTCTGAGCACAATAAATTTATTCGTTATAGTAACAGCAGCGGAAATAATGCTAATGTATATTCATTTCATGAAGATCATTCTGGAAATATTTGGGTTGCTACCCATGAGGGATTAGGGCTGATAGATCCGACTCAGCAACAAGTCCTGTTTTCTTTCAATAGTCGTGGAATTGTTTATTCAGCTTGGGAAGACAATTTTCAGAGACTTTGGATTGGAACAGATATCGGGCTCGCCGAGTACAAAAACGATTCGACATGGAAATATTATCCTTTACCCGGCAACCGGCAAGAAATAACCGCCATTTATAAAGATCCTAAGGGTGCATGGTGGTTGGGAACCAATGCTGGTCTTGTTTGTTTTGACCCCATATCCAGAACTTTCCAAAAACTACCGTCCGCGAGCTTGTCACACCCTGACCTAGTCTTTTCCCGAATAAGTTTCATTAAAGAAATTGATCAGTTAAAACTATTAATCGGCACCGACTCTCACGGGCTCTTTCAATACAACATTATATCCCAAACTATCGAGCAAAACAATCCATGGCGACTCAATGAACTTAGTTCAAGCGAGCTACTTTGCTGTTATATTGACCATCAGAATAATGTTTGGACTGGATCTTATGATAAAGGTTTTTCGGTATGGAACAAATCGTTGGAATTCTTTAATGCAAACTATGGACTCAGTGAACTGGTTAAAAATAAATTTGTTACCAGAATTGTAGAAGACCACTACAATAATCTGTGGATAGGAACCCGTTATGATGGACTTTATCTATACATGCCATCTGGAAAAGTGAAAGTATATAATTCGGAAAATACTAGCCTACTAAAAGACAACAAACCTATAGAATCACTTTTTATAGACTCCCAAAACCGTATATGGATTGGCTTGGCAGACCAACTTATCGCAGGAGAGATCTCTCCAACCGGAGAAATTAAAATACTAAAGCGAAAAGAAATTAAACAAGTACGAACCATGAAAGAAGATGCCACCGGCAATCTGTGGATTGGATCTTGGAATGGATTATTAAAAGTTCCCCGACATGAAGTTCTTGCTGAAGTATCCCCCTCTAACTTGTACCATGGTAACATTCCTGATTTATGCGTACTGGATTCGGGACAAGTAATCTTTTCTTCTTACGGAGAAGGAATTTTTCGACTTGCTAAAGACGATACTATTGCGAGAATCATAAGAATTTCAGGCGAAGCACAATCTGCCTCTCAAACCTGTGTTACGATCTTTCAAGACTCTCAAAACAGAATATGGGGGGGGAGTTACGGACATGGTGTAATATGTATTGATCATGATCAGGTTCATACTCTTACTAAGGAAAATGGATTAGCAAACAATAACGTTCTTTGTTTCCAAGAAGATCCAGAAGGCTTTTTATGGATGAGTACCTCCAGTGGAATATCTCAATTGAATCCCACAAATTCTACATTTCTTAATTATTCGAGTAATGATGGTACTTTAGGAAATCAATACCATGAAAAAGGAGGATTAAAACATACTGATGGCAGAATATTTTTTTCTGGGAACCATGGACTTACTTTTTTCAATCCGATGGTTGTTTTACCTCGAAAAGAGCCTCCTGTTGTTGTTTTGGAGGATTTAAAAATATTAAACCGTAGTATCCGCCCCGAGCCCAATAGCCCCACCCTCACTAAAAACATTTCTTACGCCAGTAACATTACTCTTAACCATAAACAATCTAATTTTTCATTGGATTATACAGGATTTGATTTTATTGCTGCAAACAAACTGAACTATGCGTATAAGCTTGAAGGATTTGATGAACGATGGAATTACATGGGGGGATTCAGGAGAGCAAGCTATTCAAATCTGCCAGCTGGCAATTATACCTTTCGAGTGAAGGCAATCAATCGCGACAAAGTTGAGAGCATACATCCAGCAAGCATCCGGATCATAGTAAAACCAGCGCCGTGGTTTTCCTGGCAAGCATGGGCACTGTATTTCGTTGCATTTATATCTGCCACTTATTATCTTTTTCGTTTAGCTTTTAAAGTAAAAATCAACCGCAAATTACTTGCGGTTGAACATAACGAAAGACTAAGAGAACAGGAAATAGCTGAAATGAAGTTGAATTTCTTTACAAATATTTCTCATGAGTTAAGAACACCTCTGACCCTTATCTCTGCCCCCATTGAACAACTATCCACCCAGAAAGAACTAAAAGGGCCAAACAAGAAGCTCTTAGATACAGTCTCTCGAAATGTATCAAATATGCTCAGGCTAATTAATCAATTACTCGATTTCAGCAAGATTGAAAATGGTATATTATCATTATTGGTTCAAAAAGAAGATATTATACAGCATGTTTGGAATATTCAGGATGTCTTTCTGTACCCCGCAGCAAAAAAGAAAGTTGAGATTATCTATACACCACATATTAGTAGTCTAATCTTGTGGGTTGATACCGATAAATTGGAAAAAATCTTGCACAACCTACTTTCTAATGCATTAAAGCATACACCAGAAAATGGATCCATTAAGATTATAACACAAGTCCTAAGTAATTTTGATGTAGAGAAAAAATACTCTGGCATGATAAACTCATCATGTAAATCCTATTTCGAAATTGAGGTAACCGACTCAGGGCCTGGCATACAGGAAACCAAACTTGGTGAATTATTTAAGCGATACCGCAGAATCAATGGACCTTCGGGGCTTAAGCCGGACTACGGGGGGAGTGGAATAGGACTTCACTATACTAAATATTTGGTGGAAAAACACTATGGACAAATCAAAGCGCAGATTCCTACTAATGGGGGAATGACTTTTTCTTTTATCCTACCGATTGATGATATTTACACAGAGGATCAAAAACAAATTCCTCCCGAATCAATAGCACCTGCACTTCAAAGCAACGAACACTTTGATAAAGCAAATATCGAGCGAAAAAAGCAATATACAATTCTGATTGTTGAGGATAATTCAGAATTACTCGAATTCATTAAAAATCTCCTTTCTACTCATTACCAAACCCTTGAAGCTACAAATGGAGACAGAGGTTGGGAATTGGCTCAAAAAGAATCACCAGACTTAATTCTTAGCGATGTACTTATGCCAGGACTATCAGGATATCAATTGTGTAATCAAGTTAAAAATCATCCAGAACTTAGCCACATTCCTGTAATTCTTTTAACAGCCAAAGGCACTATTAATGACCAAGTTGAAGGTCTTGAAAAAGGTGCGGATCAATACATTTGTAAACCATTTAATATTGATTACTTATTACTTACTAAAGTTTCGCAGTTAAATAAAAAGGTGAAATTAAGGCAGTTAGGTTAATAAAAAGCAGCATGTTTATTTGGTTAAGACCTTAATTATTAGTAAATTAAGGTTGAATCCAAAACTCA
>JBKDZK010000686.1:0-2462 GCA_047971205.1 Draconibacterium sp. | reverse complement strand
GATTTACTGGAAATGTATGAAAACGACCCGAAAACCGATGCCGTGGTGGTAATTGGTGAGATTGGCGGCGATGCCGAAGAGCAGGCGGCCAAATTTATCAAAGAGAAAATGACCAAGCCGGTGGGTGCTTTTATTGCCGGCCAATCGGCTCCTCCCGGAAAACGGATGGGACATGCCGGGGCAATCATTTCCAGTGGTTCGGGAACCGCCGAAGAAAAGATCAAGGTTTTTAATGCGGCCGGTGTTCCGGTGGCAAAAGAACCTTCAGAAATTCCGGGTTTGATCAAAGAAAAATTAGGACTGTAGAACCTCCCGATTTAGGGAAGAGTAAAAATAATGAACCGATTGTCAGCAGACAGCCGGTTTTTTTGTTTTATCCGCCCACGATACAAAATATCCTTTAAATTAGGGGCAAAATCAAAAATCCATGAATTTACACGTTACAAAGGGAAACGGAGAAAAAGTGTTGTTTGATGCCGGTAAGCTAAAACAGGCACTTCAATCGTCGGGGGCAGGAAAACAGGAGCAGGAACGCATTGCCCGGCTGGTCCGGGATGAGTTGTACGACGGGATTCCGACCCGGAAGATCTACCAGTTGGCATTTAGTCTTTTGAAAAAAGAATCGTATAAAATGGCCGGACGTTACCGTCTGAAAAATGCGATTATGGAGCTGGGGCCAAGCGGATTTCCTTTTGAAAAATTTGTGGGGCGGGTGTTCGAAACCATGGGATACCAGGTGGAGACCGGAGTAATTGTTAAAGGAAAATGCGTGCAGCACGAGGTAGATGTAGTGGCCCGCAAAAACGGCGAAATGCTGATGATCGAGTGCAAGTTTCACAGCGACAGCCTGACCAAAAGCGGGGTACAGGTGCCGCTTTACATTCATTCGCGTTTTCTGGATGTGAAAGCCGCCTGGGGGAAGCAATACGGTACCGATCTTCAGTACCACGGCGGCGTGGTTACCAATACACGTTTTAGCGAGGATGCCATGAGTTACGGAACCTGTGCCGGGCTGTTTATGGTTTCGTGGGATTTTCCGCAGGGAGAAGGGTTGAAACATTACATTGATAAGTCGGGGCTGCATCCGCTTACTTCACTCATTTCGCTTAGCAAAGCCCAGAAACAGCAATTACTTGAAAAGGGCCTTGTTCTTTGCACCGAGATCAATAATCAACCTGATTTGCTTCGGGAAATGGGCTTGCCGGAAAAACAAATCAACCGGATTCTTCGCGAAGCCCGTAACCTGATCGCAAAGTAACTTTTCAAATCTTTGCAGTAAAAAACGATAGACTGCTTCTTGTTCCTTCAATGCAGAAGCAATCTTTTTAGCGGTTGTCGATCTTTTCCGGATTCAGATCGTGATTTTGCATGCGGTACCAGGCCAGTTCTTCGTAACGGGTTCCGGGTTGGCCGTAGTTGCTGTACGGATCGATGCTCAAACCGCCGCGTGGAAGAAATTTTCCCCAAACTTCGATGTACTTCGGTTCCATCAGGCTGATCAAATCTTTCATGATGATGTTGATACAATCTTCGTGAAACGCGCCGTGGTTGCGAAAACTAAACAGGTAGAGTTTCAGGCTTTTGCTTTCCACCATTTTTTCACCCGGAATGTAGCTGATGTAAATCGTTGCAAAATCGGGTTGCCCGGTAATCGGACAAAGGCTGGTAAATTCGGGTGCATTGAATTTTACCCAGTAGTCATTCTCCGGATGTTTGTTGTCGAAGGTTTCCAATACACCGGGTGTGTAATCAAAAAGGTAGTTCGTTTCGTTTCCGGGGTGTTTTAAATTGCTCATGCTTTTTTTGAATTTAGATAATTTTCCAGTCCGCGGTTGCGCAACATGCAGGCCGGGCAATGCCCGCAACCTTTGCCTTTTACGCCGTTGTAGCAGGTTACGGTTTCGTTTTGTACGATTTCCATCACTCCAAGTTCATCCGTCAGTTGCCAAATGGCTGCTTTGTCTTTCCACATCAGCGGAGTGTGAATCGTGTAGTCGTAATCCATCGATAAATTCAGGGTTGAAACCAGCGACAGAATAAAGTCGTTCCGGCAATCGGGGTAACCGCTGAAGTCGGCTTGCCCCACACCTGTTACCAAATGATGGATATTGCGGGCTTTGGCAAAAATGGCGGCATAGGTCAGAAACAACATGTTTCGTCCTTCCACCAGCGTGTTGGGTGGCCGGTTCTCCGGTTTTGTTTCTTCCACTTCCATTTCCTGCGAAGTGAGCGCATTTTGCGTAAGCTGTCCCAACAGGTCCATTCGGAAAATACTCAACTGAATTTCTGCCTTTTTAGCGATACTTTTCGCAGCTTCCAGTTCTATTTTGTGTCGCTGTCCGTAATCAAAAGCGATGGCCTGCACTTCCGAAAAATGCTGTTGTGCCCAGAACAGACAAGTAGTAGAGTCCTGTCCGCCCGAGAAAACAACAAGGGCTTTCTCTGCTATCATTTTAAACCTG
>JBKDZK010000685.1:0-2227 GCA_047971205.1 Draconibacterium sp. | reverse complement strand
ATAACGGTATTTACGGAATGACCGGTGGACAAATGGCTCCCACATCTCTCGAGTGAATGGTAACAGCCACCACACCATACGGGCGAAATACCGACCTGAACGGGTACCCGATGCGAATTACCAACGTGATTGCCCAGCTGCCCGGAACTTCGTATGTAACCCGTCAGGCTGTTCATACTGCCGGGGGTGTTCGCAAGTGCAAAAGAGCATTGAAAAAGGCCATCCAGAATGTGTTGGATAAAAAAGGAACTTCGTTTGTGGAAGTGGTTTCTACCTGTAATTCAGGCTGGAAATTGTCTCCGGTGGCAGCCAATAAATGGATGGAAGAAAACATGATTCCGTATTATCCGTTGGGCGATATGAAAGACAGTGTGAAAGGTGAACATTCCGAGAATTAAATTTTGAAGCAATGACAGAAGAAATGATAATCGCCGGTTTTGGCGGACAAGGTGTTCTTTCGATGGGCAAAATTCTGGCCTATTCAGGAATTATGGAAGACAAAGAAGTAACCTGGTTTCCTTCGTACGGGCCTGAAATGCGTGGCGGAACAGCCAACGTAACCGTAATCGTAAGCGACACGCGGATCAGTTCGCCGGTGCTGCAGGAATACGACACTGCCATCATCCTGAACCAGCAAAGTATGGATAAATTTGAAAAGGCGGTAAAACCGGGAGGCGTTTTGCTGTACGATCCCAATGGCATTGTTCATCCGCCTACACGAACGGATATCAACATTTTTAGGGTGGAAGCTACCAAAGCTTCTGTTGAAATGGGAAATCCCAAAGTGTTTAACATGATTGTTTTTGGCAGTTATCTGAAGGTGCGCCCCATTTTGTCGCCTGACAATGTGGAGAAAGGCCTGGCAAAATCGCTGCCCGAACGCTATCATAAACTCATTCCGCTTAACCTGAAAGCCATGCAAAAAGGCCGCGAGATTGTGGAAGAAGTCCATGTGGTTTAGATTTGGTTGAATAAAAAAGATACAGCCTCTCATCCTTCTGGGGTGGGAGGCTTTTGTTTTTACCTGCCGGTAACAACTTATAGTAAGTAACAGGAGACCAATGTGCTGATTCTTGTTTATAGAGTGTACTTGTCATAACTTACACGAAAAAAGGGAAGAATTACGAGTTATTGTTTTATTTGCCTCCTACTCGATTACTCTACTCTTATAATTTTGATTTCTTTTCCCTGAAACTGTACTTTGTCACCGGCTTTTTTGCCTGCCAGCAATTTCCCGACAGGTGAAACAGGAGAGAGGCAAAAGATAACTTCCTTGTCGAGCACTATTTTCCCGTGGGCGATGGAAAAGAAATAAGTGCCTTGACTGGTTACTACCAGGCTGCCAAACACAACGCATGTGAGTTTTGAGTTCGGATCGATTCTGGAAAGATTGGTTTTCAGGTTTTCTGTTTGTGCCAGCTGGGCCTGGCTTTTCTCCAGTTCCATTTGCACCATGGCCCGCCCGGTTTCGTATTTGTCGCCAACGCTGCTTTTGGTCTCGTTATCGCGCGATTCTTTGGCCGCTTTAATGGTCTGTACCAGCAGGTCTGTCTTTTCCCGGATCATCTTATTCAGTTCTTCCAGAATAAGTGCTTTTATAGTTTCAGGCTGTTGCATTCGAATTTTTCTGCAAAATAGCAAAAGTTATGCGTTCAGTAAAGCTGACAAGAGTCGGGGAGATGGAGTGATCAGTCGAATTTTGCAGGGACTGAAGGATTGATGAGATTGAAGGACTGATGGATTGAATGGATTGATTGAGATTGAGTGTTCAGTCGCAGTATTCAGTGTTCAGGGAAGAAAGGATTTAATTTCAAATAATCAATAATGAATATCCAATGATCAACGACTCGTAGCCCGAAGCTCGCGGCTAATGGCTTGTAGCTTATTTTCGCATTGCGGATTGAAAGGTCCCATCGTTCTTTTGCTCCAATTCGTTTATATTTGATTCAACTGCACTGTGTTTGTTGCGAAGTTTCAGGAACTTTGGTGCATGATATGGTAATCAACAATCAGGTTAAACTGGTCGGTGGTGACTGCAAGCTATTTCAAGAAGTATGGCAATATCAACTACATCGGTTTTGGGATATCCATGTTTTTCCCTTTCTATTTTCGCAAAAAAAGATGGGTTATTCACACACAAATCCCGTTGGGGATTTGCATTTTTCAGTATTTCCCCATAATCTTGTATTAGTTTGTTAAAAATTTAAAAAGCTGGCTTTTTGAAACC
>JBKDZK010000684.1:0-2721 GCA_047971205.1 Draconibacterium sp. | reverse complement strand
ATCGCCAGATCATTGAAAACAAAAGTGATTATCAAGCGTTAATTACCAGTTTTGATGCTCATGCTAACCTTATCTTGGTTCATCCCTGGATGGATGGCAATAAGCGAACCTCACGATTGCTAATGAGCTATATCCAGCACCGGGTAAAATTGCCCTTATCAAAAGTTTTCAAAGAAGATAGCAAAGAATACTGGGCAGCTTTGAAGCAAACGAAAGACACAAACGAGCTGAAACACATACGTATTTTCATGTTAAAACAACACGAAAAAACGATAAGAACAGAAATTGCCGATTACAAAAGATCGGAAAATCGGAATCGTGGCTTTAGTTTGGTGTTATAATGTTACTTTGCTACATTGTTATTTTGTTACATTGCTATAAATTAAAACTACTGTTATTATGCTTTTTGACGAATGGAAAGAACATAGCGGAGCAACCATTTCTAATCATTTACTTTGGGAATATGACCTAAACAGTTTTGATTGGGACGATATGCGAACGGTGGTAGTACAAAGAGTTATAGAACGAGGTCACTTTGATGATTTTTACGCTGCAATAACCCGCTATGGAGGAATTGACCGTTTTAAAGATATAATTAAACAAATACCAGTCCTTTCAGATATAGATATAGCTTTTGTTTGTGCTGTATTTGATTTGGACAAAAACGAATTAAGATGTTACACGCGGAAACAGTCGAGAAGGGAACTTTTGACCTCCTGAAAACATTGATGAGCGATAAACAACTGGCTCATTTTAACCTTGCCGGTGGAACTGCCTTAGCACTGTATTTGGGACACCGGATAAGCGTAGATTTAGATTTGTTTACTCCAAACGCCTTTGAAGCAAGAGACCTTAGCACTTATCTCAACGATAATTATAATTTTAACGAAGATTTTATTCGGAACAATACGCTTAGAGGAGACATTGCCAATGTTAAAATTGACTGCATTACTTATAACTACCCTATGTTAGAAAAACCCGTTGTTGACACCAACGGCGTAAGGTTATACGGAATTAAAGATATTGCAGCAATGAAATTATCGTCTATTGTAGACAATGGTACTCGCTTGAAAGATTTTATCGATATTGCCTCGCTTTCAGTTGAGTTATCGCTTTCCGACATGCTTGGAGCATACAACAAAAAATTCAAAGGAACCAATGCTATCAGCCCGATAAAGGGTTTAAGCTATTATGACGATATTAATTTCAAAGAACCTATTCAAATGACAGGCGCCAACTTCAATTGGAATAAGATAGAAAAGAGGATTAAAAGCATGATAAAAAACGACAAATTGGTATTTGCCGATTTGCCGTGTGGTTCTTTTAAGAATGACCGACAAACAGGTTTGAAATTTTAGTAGTTGTTATTTTGCTACATTGTTAGCTATCCACGTTAGTACAGCAGTAACACCATAACTTAACCCCCACATTGCAGCATAAATCCTGCAAGGATTTGTTTTTAAGGACTATTGTTTTTAAAAATTTCATCAGCTACAACGGATTTTTTTCGGGTAAAAGGGACATACTTGTAATTGAGTATATCATAAATTGCTTTAGCTTCTTTTGCAGGCACAGTACATTGGCGAATGGAGATGGTTTCCTGCTTGATATTCACCACGCTTGTTGTTACGCACTTTGGGGTATTCATTCTCCGGACTATTTCCCTCCAGTCGGAGTTTATCCCTTTTTGTTTTAACCGGTACCTTATTGTTGCCACCAACCAATATGCCAGCATGCCCAGGTTCAGGTGTGCCATCGAGGCTTCATCTGTTTTGTGATAGATGGGGCGCAAAGCGAGGTCAGTTTTCAGTACCCGAAAGGTGTACTCTATTTCGCGGATGATATTATAAATGGACCAAAATGTATGTTCATCAAGTTCCATTATGGAGGTTCTAAGAAAATATATCCCGGATTGGCTATTGTCATATTCTCCTGTTTTGTGGCTGCAACTTATGGCTGTAGCTGTCCCATTGCCGTCATCGCATACAGTTATATCGTAGGCTTTGCCCTGATTTATGTCGTACCGTTTTTTTCTCTTGATTTCTTCAAAAAAATAGCGGGCAAGTTGCTCAATCTTTTCATCTGCATCGCTGGTGGATAAAGTGTTCCCTCCATTAATAATCAATTGTTCTACCCGTTTGCCCAGGAGTTTTATCTGCTGATCGGTTTCCAGTTCGTCCAGCCGCCCAAAGCTTACAATAATCCGGTGGGTTACCTGTCCATGAATCCTGTAACCCTCCACCAGCTTATATACTGTGTATCGTTCGCCTGTGGTCCTGTTCTGTTTTAAATATGGCTTGACAAACATGTTGCAAAGCTATGCAACTATTTGTTTGTCAGTAATAAGAGCGGGGGTACAACATTTGGAAAACAAAATAGAAATAAAGATTATATTGCTGAATATCAGTCCTGTATGTTTTTGTATATTTGGCAATTGTTGATAAAAACAGGGTTATCAACAGGTTTTTATGGGTTTTTTGATGCTACACCTGCAATGTGGGATAATACAATATTTCTGAAAGTTCTCAATACCTTCAATAAGTGTCCAACCGGGAGCGGTACTTTCCTTTTGCTCTATCCTTTCTATTTTAGCTGTAATCGATTTTAAAGTTTTCTTCCATTCCGGTAAAGAATGGGTCAAAACCTGCCTTTAAAGCCCGAATAACTTCTTTAAGTAATGCCTGGGCTTCTTGTTCTCTTTCATCCAGATCCCGGATATAA
>JBKDZK010000683.1:0-1587 GCA_047971205.1 Draconibacterium sp. | reverse complement strand
ACCTCCCAAGCATTTTTATTAACTATATTGTACCCTCTTTAAGTGAAATAATATAGACTAAATGGCACTTAAAATAATTGGGCTTTACAAAGAATGTATGTTCGTATACTATAGAATACAGTTAGTTATCATGGTTTATTTTAAAGAAGCATATGGAGCATTTAATATGAAAAAAAGAATCAACTTAGTAGAAGGCGCAATATTTAGTAACTTGGTAAAAATGGCACTGCCTATAATGGGGACGAGTTTTATGCAAATGGCGTATAACTTAACGGATATGGTCTGGATTGGGTTTTTAGGGTCTAAAGCAGTTGCCGCCGTTGGGATTGCTGGATTTTACATTTGGATGTCATTTGCATTTATTCTGCTAGCTAAAACGGGAACAGAAATAAAGGTTTCGCAGGCAACAGGTGCAAATGATGAGGCAGGTGCTGAAAAGTTTGCGAGATCAGGTCTTCAAATGATTATTGGGATAGGCGTTTTATATTCATTATTACTGTTGGTGTTTAGATATCCGTTAATCGGATTTTTTAACACTCAGGATTTACAAGTTGAAGCGCTCAGTAGAAGCTATCTTGTGGTGATTGCACTTGGAATGGTCTTTTCATTTGGAAATCAAGTCTTTACGGGAATTTATAATGGTCGTGGAGATAGCAAATCACCATTTTCAATAAATGGTATTGGACTTATTGTCAACATCATCCTCGATCCGATACTTATTATGGGACTTGGACCATTTCCCCAAATGGGTGTTATGGGGGCAGCATTAGCGACTATCATCGCTCAAATCTTAGTTTTTGGCGTGTTTGTCTATAACATCCGATTTAAGCACAGTTTATTTCATCAATTTACCTTTTTCAAAAAACCTGACTATCAAAGTCTCCATACGATCTTTAAAATGGGCTATCCACCTTCACTGCAAAGCGGTCTTTTTACTTTTATTTCAATGTTCATTGCAAGACTTATTGCAGATTATGGTGCAACACCTATTGCGGTTCAGAAAGTCGGCTCACAGATCGAAGCTATATCGTGGATGACTGCAGGTGGTTTTTCGGTCGCACTGGGGGCTTTTGTGGGGCAAAACTATGGTGCTGGACAGTATAAGAGAGTGCTTGAAGGCTATCGAAAAGCCGTACAGGTGTCTTTGATTCTTGGAATTGCCAATACGCTGCTGCTATTCTTTGGAGCGAAGTGGTTGTTTATGATATTTTTAAGAGAACCACTGGCGATTTCGCAAGGTGTAGACTATTTGAGAATTCTAGCATTATCTCAGATTTTCATGTGTGTTGAAATTACGTCATCTGGTGCATTTAATGGAATTGGTAGAACTAAACCCGCTGCAATTACTAGTGTTTTCTTTAATCTTATGCGCATACCACTTGCTTATGTACTCAGTAAATATACGCCATTAGGATTAAATGGAATATGGTGGGCAATAACGATCTCAAGCGTCTTTAAAGGGGTAGTTATTACTATTTGGTTTAAGAAAATCGTCCGAAACAGCCCAGAATTTTACGAGCCTAAATAGCTAGAGTAAAAATGAAAATAAAACAAAAAAACAGTAGGACTTTTCTACTGTTTTTTTGT
>JBKDZK010000682.1:0-2456 GCA_047971205.1 Draconibacterium sp. | reverse complement strand
GGAAATGGCTCCCTGGTTATTGCTGGGCTTGATCTTTGCCGGTTTGTTAAAGGTTTATTTTCCGCAGAAACACATCGATAAATACCTGGGAAAACGAAATTTCAAATCGGCCTTGAATGCTTCCTTGCTGGGGATTCCGATGCCGCTGTGTTCGTGTGGTGTTATTCCCACCGGAATTTCGTTTTACAAAGACGGAGCTTCGAAAGGGGCTACCAATTCATTCCTGATTTCGACGCCACAAACCGGCGTCGATTCCATTTTTGCCACTTACTCCATGCTGGGCTGGCCATTTGCGGTTGTAAGGCCTTTGGTTGCTTTTGTAACCGGTGTGGTGGGTGGTGTGCTTACCAATGTTTTTGTAAAGGAAAAACCAAAACCACAGGTGGCTGCGTCGCCGTTTGCTTCCTTCAAAATAGATACACAGGCAGTAAGTGGCGCAGAAAGCTGTAACGATGCCTCGTGCGGTTGTCGCGATGAAAAAGAAGAGGATCATCGTCCATCGCTGGTGCGGGCTGCCGATTACGCTTTTGTAGAGCTGTTGCAGGATATTGCCAAGTGGCTGGTGATCGGTTTTATGCTGGCTGCACTGATTTCGGTGCTGTTGCCCGACGATTTCTTCACGCGTTTTCAGGGGTGGGGAATCGTTGAAATATTGCTGATTCTGGCTGCGTCGGTGCCCATTTATATTTGTGCTACCGGCTCTATTCCGGTTGCCGCGGTGTTGTTGATGAAAGGTGTTTCGCCGGGTGCTGCCCTGGTGTTTCTGATGGCCGGACCTGCCACCAACGTGGCTACCATGACGGTGCTTGGCAAAACAATGGGCAAACGCTCGCTGGCGGTTTACCTGGGAACGATTGTCGGGGGGGCCATCGTATTCGGATTGCTGACCAACTGGCTGATTCCGGCCGACCTGATTTTAAGTAAAGTAATGCACATTCACGGCGATGGCAGCGAGCATTCTATGTTGCCACACTGGCTCGAGTTGGCTTCAGCCCTCCTTTTGACAGGCTCGATAATCGGCGGTTACTTTTACCAGAAATTCAGAAAAAAGCAAGGCATGAAAGCCATGGAAGGCGTAACCATTAACGTGGAAGGAATGACCTGCTCGCATTGCGAAGCCAGCGTAAAGAGAAACCTGGAATCCATCCGGGGAATTAAATCGGTGATGGCGGATAACAGCCATAACACCGTGAAGATTTTTGGTTCCGGTTACAAAATGGACAAAGCAAAGGAAACCATCGAGCAGCTGGGGTATAGATTTATTGGTTAATTTTGTTGGGAAATCATTCCTGACAGTACCATGAAAATATATTTGATACCTGTACTTTTCAGCTTGTTCCTGGTCGCTTGCTCATCGGGTAAGAAGGCCGATCCAAAAGAAGCATCCAAAGATTATCCACAGGAAATTCCGGAAGGAAGCACTTCCCTGTTCGATGGTAAAACACTCGAAGGGTGGGAGGTAAGCAATTTTGGCACACAAGGCCCTGTAAGGGTTTCTGAGGGGAAGATCGTTATCAACATGGGGGACGGATGCAGTGGAATCAACTGGTTAAATGAGTTCCCGGAGGTAAACTACGAAGTTGAACAGGAGGCCCGGAAAACTTTGGGGAACGATTTCTTTTGCGGATTAACTTTTCCGGTTAACGAGCAGTTTTGTTCGCTGATTGTTGGCGGCTGGGGTGGCCCGGTTGTAGGGCTGAGTACGGTGGATGGTGCTGATGCCTCGGACAATGAAACCAAAGTGCTGCAAAAATTTGAACCCAACGTTTGGTACAAGATCAACCTGCAGGTGAACGATTCAACCATTGTGGCCCAAATTAACGGCGAAACGCTTGTCGACTTTTTCTATCCCGGGCACGAACTGGGTATCCGACCCGAAGTATCGCTTTCCCGCCCGTTGGGAATCTGTACCTGGATGACAACTGCTGAAATTAGAAACGTCTGGTTTAGAGCGCTCCCCCGGAAATAGCGAACTTTTATAAACTTCTTTATTCCTTATTCTCTATTTCTTATTCTCCTGCTTTCCCAGAACTTCGCTGGTGCGGATTCCTTCCTGCTGTAATTCGTATCACAGCCAAACGCTGAAAGCTGCCTCTTTCTGTTCTATCGAATTGACACCGATTGCATCCCGATGGCTATCGGGAGGCGCGAGCGGCGTTTGAAGAAACCATAAAAATCATCGATTGCCCCACAGGTTCTTTCAATTTTCAGCAAGCCATTGAGCAGATGATTGCTTTCAACGGGAAAGTGATTATCCAAACCTTGTTTATCCGCGGAAGCTTTAAAGGACAGGCTTTGGACAATACCACCGAAGCCGAGATTTCGGCATGGCTTGAGTTGCTCAAAAAAATCAATCCACGCCAGGTAATGATCTACACCAGTGCCCGCGACACCCCGGTTGACACGCTTCATAAAGTTTCGTTAAAAGAACTGAACGCCATTGCAGAGCGTGCCCG
>JBKDZK010000681.1:0-5344 GCA_047971205.1 Draconibacterium sp. | reverse complement strand
TGCGCCTTCGCCAAATTTAATCCCCCTCCAAACGTAGCTGCTGTAGATATCCAAACCGGCATCAACCTCCTGGGCTTTTAGAGCCGGCGCCGTATAGGCAAAAAGCAATAACATACTTACAGCAATGAGTAGTGTCTTTTTCATAGTGGTAAAAATTAAAAGTTAAACTTATCGTCAATATTTTTATTCAAAATCAAAATACCCCTACATTTTAAAAGGAATCTATTCTATTTTTACCTTTTCACAGAAACAACCCCCATTATTTTTAATCGATACTCCAAAAGAATACATTTTTGCAAGCACACGCCCCCATTTAAAATAAAACAAGCACATCACTTAACAAATTATTAACGATGGGCTCAATTTGATTTCTTTTTGACACGCAAACAGACAACAGAATACCTTTTTGACACAAAGACACACTTATACCGACATTAAGCACGATTAAACCGATCTACAAAACAGTAGATCCAAAAAGAAAGACAGTCCGAAAAGACTGTCTGCCAGAAAGAATCGATGAGAGAAATAGGCACAAATCCAGATTAAAGGGTTACCGGAAAAAGCCAGCTGCCCGGGACATAAATTGCAACAGCTGCCCAAAAAGTTATTTTGCGCCCGTTAAGAGTTCAGCATCGTAACTAAGATGGAATTTTTTACTTCATCATTCCCAAACAAAACTTCAGGTGTCAGGATAAAAAGAGGAAAGCCATCTTCCATCAGAGAATGATTCTACCTCGCCCGATGGCGACTATCTGATAAAAGAGGATAGCGATCTTACAAAAGATAATGCCTCCACCCCGCCCGACACACCTTCTCTTAAATAAGACAAAGACGATCTTCCATCAGAGAATCATTCTCCCCCGCCCGATGGCGGCTATCTGATAAAAGAGGAGGTCTCTCTTACAAAAGATATTGGTTCTACCCCGTCAGCGAGACGTTCTCTGACATAAGACAGGGGCTATCTTGTAGCAGATGAAGATTTTCCCCTTCCTGCAAAACAGCAGGGTTAGATAAAAACAAAGTAGATTAAAACGACTCGCCACAGCGACCGGATACACACGAATAAAAGTCGTTATTTCAACAAACTACCTCAAAATAACCAGGTACATTTTTTGAAACCTGGAGGCCCGTTTATTGGGATTAAGAAAATTAATCGACTGGTGGGTTACTTTTTTATGCTCAGTAAATTCGTGAGCCACCTCCATATTCAGCCCCATTTCCTGTAGTTCCTTGTAACCCGACTCTGAAGTATAAAGCCACGCCCCCGGATGTGGCAAAAAGTCATCCAGCATTTCTCTTGTCTGCAAAAATCCGCCATACGAGTCGGAGTACAACAACAACTCCCACAAACGGGCTTCCTGACCATAGATATTGAGCCTTGCTCCCGGCTCGGCCATCTTGTTAAAAATCTCAGCCGCCTCCATCGAAGTATCGTACTTACACATATTCGGGAGCAGGTTGTAGTTAATGGTAAACAAAAGAGCCGAAGAGGCCAAAAGCAATATCTGCACCTGTTTTTTCAGATCTGCCTTGCGAAATACCAGGAAAACAACCAATGCAAAAAGAGCGACCACTATTACCCAGTAAATGATCCTTGTTTCCGGGAAGAAGAATGCGGACATAAACAGAATCAATGTAAAAAACAGCAACGCTATTACTTTATTAATAACTGAAATCACTTTTGCTTTTTTGGCAAACTGCTCTTCCCCGAAGATACGAACGGTCCACTTTGCTGTTATGATAAAAAGGAATGGAATCGCACTCAACATGTAGTGCGGATTTTTTTGCCGGGCAACGCTCAGTATCCCCAAAAAGAAAACCACTGCTGCAATATTCGCGACCTCAACCGCATTTATGTCAGCCTTTTTCAACTTCACCAGACTTTTAATTTCATTAAACATGGCTACAATCATAAACACAGTCCACGGCAACAACATGTACATGGAAGTATGAATGTAAAAAGAGTAGTCAGTGTTCGTTCCCTGGTAAGAACCGGTTACGCGCCCCATGTTATTGGTCCAGAAATAAAACTTGATTCCCTCCAGCCCAAACTGGCGAAACAAGCCCAACAGTGCAGGAATAATAATAATTCCAACGATTACGGCCGCCACAATCCACCTGAGGTTAAAAACATCGCGCCATTGTTTATGCACCACCAAACTAACACCCACGACAAAAGCAGGAATGAGCATTCCAAATGGACCCTTGGTCAGCATCGATAATCCAACACCCACTGCACCCAATATAAACTGGTGCCATTTTCGCTCTTTGAAATAAGCCATAAACTGCCATACCGAGAAAACCACAAACGACACCAACATGGTATCAGTATGAACATCGTTGTGAAAATGAAGATAGCCAAGCGATGTCATCCAGAAAAGCGCCGCCAGAAAACCGGTTTCTTTGCCGTAAAACAAGCGCCCCAGACGAAAAGTAGAATAAACACCAATCAACGAAACCAATAGAACCGAAATTTTGTAGGTCGAAACCGACAAGCCGAAAATACAGAAAGCAGTGGCTGCCACCCAAAACAACATCGGCGGTTTCTGACCGTAAGGCGCCCCGCCAATCGTCAGGTTGATCCAATCTCCGTTCACCAGCATCTCGCGCCCTACCTGTGCGTACTTAGCGGCATTCACCACCAACGGCACCGGCAACGAAGAAATAATAACCAAAAGAACTAAAGTTGCGACAGAAAGAATAAAACAACGATCTTTTGCCATATTGGTATTTTCAAATAGCTTGCGAATAATAAAAATCTTAATTTTGGCGCAATTTACAATTAAACGTTGAAACGAAACGGGCATGCTATTTTTTTTGACACATACAAATGCCAACAGATCATGCCGGTTTTCATTCTGCTCTACGGAAAGCGGCACGATGGACAGCGCGTACTTTATTCCTTAATTACAAAAATTCAATAAGATGAAGAAAAAGATATCTGGATTTTTAATCACCGACATTATTGTTTTGGTAATCATCGTTTGGTTTATCGCTTATGCCAAAATAAAAGCAATGGAAGGCGGCTTTGAGGCCTTTCTCTATGTAGTTCGCGAAGACGGCTGGGTGGAATACCTGACAGCTCTTTTCCTGATACTTTGCGCCATCCTGCTTGGCATTAATGCCGCAAAAGCCTTAAAACGAGCCGACAAAAAGCAGGTTCTCTTTTACACACTGGCTTGCCTGGTATTTATTTTTGGTTGCGGCGAAGAGATTTCGTGGGGACAGCGAATTTTTGGAATCCAATCGGGCGAATATTTTATGGACAATAACTACCAGGGCGAAACCAACCTGCACAACCTTAAAATCGACGGAGTGGATCTGAACATCCTGATTTTTTCAAAGCTGATGTTTGTGGCGCTGGTTGCTTACTTTGTTCTCCTTCCGCTACTTGCCTGGAAAACAAAATCCATCCGAAAACTTGTGGTCGACTTTGGAGTCCCCATTCCGAGACTTCACCACATCATCATGTTTTTGGTGACCAACATCGCAGTTCTCACATTAATACAGATGAAAAAAGAAAGCGAGCTGCACGAACTGGCGCTTACCGGTGTTTTATTCCTGATATTCCTGAATCCGGCCAAAAGAATCAAAGAAGTTGTAGTCAGAAAATGACAACGATCGACCAACCCTGCCTGAACAAACGGGCAGGGATTAGAGATGGACGATTTAAAAGAGACATTTACGATTGGGCATGAAGCCTATTTGCTCCTCTCAGCGTCAGCAAATCCCAAGTCATATCCAGAAGCCAAGTAGTGAACACTACCCCTTCTTTTCCGCCAATCTGAGAATCACAGGAAATCAACTCAACACAGCCGCCTGCTTCCTCCTGATCTTCATCAGCTTTCTCTTTTTGAAGGCTTTTCGGTTTCGGATAACCACATCAGGAAGATGATTAAAGAAATGTTCTGTAAACGTATCCTTTCCGCCCCAAATTGGAATCTTGGCACCAATACGCGTACTGATATCGTACATTAAAAATTCAGACAATTCCAGGCTCTTTGAACTGGCGGCATACACCATCTGCGTGGGATAAGCCAGGTTTCCAAATGTCGGGATCATCCCGACAAAAAGAGCAATCCAGCGCGGATGACGCTTGACAGCCGGTAACACCAGGCGCTCGTAAATCATTCGACCCAGCGTATAAAGCGTTCGGTATATAATTCCTCCCAAAGCAACGCCCAGCACCAACACAGCTTCGTTGATCAGGCCAGCGGCAAACAGCGCAGGCAACACAAACAACTCCACCACGTTCATCAGCGGCTTTAAGCCAATCAATATAATAAAGTCGGACAAATACGGACTTGCCAGTTCCCGGTCGGCCTGTTCCCGCAAAAAGTCAGCACTTTTCCGGCTCAGCTGCCCCCGCTTTTCCCAATCCGTAATCCGTTGCTTCAGCAAGGCATCTACACTTTGTTTCCGGTAATCGCCGTTAAAAAGGAAACGAACAGAGTCTTTTATCAGCTTCAGGTACCGAATAGAACGCAGCCACCGGTAAAGCTTGGCGGGCAACTTAACAAACAACTTTACAAAAGCACGTTTGCTCAACCGAAGCAACTCTTTCTTTATCCACTGAAATTTATGCCCGGAATAGAACGCTGCCTCTTCTGAAGTAATTTTTCCCTTAATCAGCTGATAATTGATACTTTTCTGAACACGCCCCAGGGCTTTCCATGCTTTCTGGTGTTTATCCAGCTTTTTGATACGTTCCAACAGCAAAATAAAACCATCTTCCGACAATAGCTCGACAAGATCTTCCCGCCGCTCTACCACATACGACCTGAGCTTCGGAACATCAACATCGTCAAAAAGAGCGCGTTTGTAGCGAAAAGACTTGGGCAGATAATACCCCAGCAACGATAACGGATTCAACGGAAACAAAGCCGGAACCCCCGATTCGGCATCAATCCAAATCCAGGTTTTATCTTCTCCCAAAAGAAAATTATTCAAGGCAATGGGATTCCCTTTTCCGGCCTGCCAAACCAAACCATCAAAACCCGAATCAGCCAGTTTTTGCTGCAAGGGCTTCATTACATTCCGGGTGAGATCTCCCAGTTCCCAGTCGCACTTTCCGGAAAAAGGATGATGCAATTTTGCAGGCCTTCCGGTTACAAACTCGGTAGATATTTTGAAGGATTTCTCCGGTTCGTGCCAGGCATCGCCAAACGATTTTGCAATCCTGACTTTTGATCCGAACCAGTAAAACAGCAGCTGCTCCAGTATTTCGCGTCTTAAATGCGCACTTTTTACGGCATCTTCGTTCCAGCCGTAAGCATTCGGCGCACCGGTAAGAACATAGTTTACCAAGTCAGTAAGGCCGTCTACTTCCGAGAAAACCTTTACC
>JBKDZK010000680.1:0-6278 GCA_047971205.1 Draconibacterium sp. | reverse complement strand
GGAAATCGGCAGAGTAAACCGGAGATTCACTGTCAAATTACTTCAGAAACAGACGGGCTACAACACCTAATTCAAGTACCGTTTTATTGTTGTAACTGTATGACAAGCCATCCGAGAAAAGTTCGCTTTCCGAATCTTTTATGTCCAGGTTGCGGTTTAGCAGGCCCAGACGTTTCAAAATGTTTTCGGCATAGGTTTTCAGCTCGTAAAACGAGGTGGTTTGTTCTTTGGCTGTCCAGTTTTCAACTTCCTTATTTCCGGTAACAAACAATGCCAGGTGGTTTTCTTCCCAGTAATTGTTGGCCGGCTGGTCTTTTAGCTGTGTCTCTTTGTAAAAATAACACTTGCCAAATTCGTAAAAGCGCAGGTTTTTATTCTGGCGGTTGGCGTTGTAAGCAATCGCTTCGAGGCCTCCAAACAGCAAAGTCTGGCGCATTCCGTTCAAATCGGCACTCAGCGGATTCAGGATCATTACGCTTTGCTCGGCCTTGAAATCTTTCAAATCGGTATAATAAGATGCCTTGGTCAGTGAGTTCGACCAGATTTCGTTAAAGCCACGCGCCGTCAGCATTTCCGAAACCAGGTTTTTAACACCGTCAGGACTTGGTTTCTCCGCTGTTTGCAGCGAGGCATTTACCTGGGTAGGAATTTCAATATTGTTGTATCCGTAAATTCGCAGGATGTCCTCGATCACATCGGCTTCGCGTTTTACATCCACGCGGTAAGGCGGAACCAGCAACGAAAGTCCGTTTTCATTTTCGGCAGTGATTTTTATTTCCAGCGAAGTCAGTATCTTTTTGATGGTATCAGCGCCCAGGTCTTTCCCAATCAAACGGGTGACGTTGGCAAACGTGATATCCACTTTAAAATCTTCGATCGGTTGCGGATACACATCCACAATTTCAGAAGAGATAGTGCCACCCGCAATTTCTTTAATCAACATTGCCGCACGTTTCAGAACATAAACGGTATTGTTCGGATCCACACCGCGTTCGAAACGGAACGATGCGTCGGTGTTTAAGCCGTGACGGCGAGCTGTTTTCCGGATATAAACCGGATCGAAATAAGCGCTTTCCAGGAAAATGTTGCGTGTACTTTCTTTTACGCCCGATTGAATACCGCCGAAAACTCCCCCGAGACACATTCCGCCGTCGGCGTTGCAAATCATCAGGTCGTTTTCATTCAGTTCGCGTTCTGCTTCGTCAAGCGTGGTAAACTTGGTGCCCTGTGGCAACGTTTGCACAATCACTTTTCCGCCGGTAATTTCATCGGCATCGAAAGCGTGCAGCGGTTGCCCGGTTTCAAAAAGCACGTAGTTGGTAATGTCAACCACGTTGTTGATGGGAGAGAGGCCAATCATTTTTAAACGGTTCTGCAACCATTCGGGCGACGGCTTAATTTCCACTCCCTTTATGGTGACACCGGCGTAACGCGGACAAGCTTCCGGGTTGCGCACTTCCACCGGAATTTCCAGGTCGTGATTATCAACCTTGAATCCTTCCACCGAAGGTTTGGTGTATTGAATCTCTTGTGTTTTGCTTAAAAATGCAGCCAGGTCGCGTGCCACACCAATGTGCGAACCTCCATCGATCCGGTTGGGTGTCAGGTCTACCTCGATTACATAGTCCGACTCCACCTTAAAATAATCTTTGGCAGCCGTTCCTACTTTTGCCGAGGGATCAAGAATCATAATCCCGTCGTGGCTGGTGCCCAGGCCGATTTCATCTTCGGCACAGATCATCCCCATGGAAGTTTCGCCCCTGATTTTTGATTTTTTGATCGTAAACTCCTGGTCGCCGTCATACAGCGTGGTACCCACGGTAGCAACCACTACTTTTTGGCCGGCGGCAACGTTGGGTGCGCCACAAACAATCGGAAGTACCTCGCCGGTGCCCACGTTAACAGTGGTAAGGCTCAGGTGGTCCGAATTCGGGTGTTTCTCACAGGTCAGCACTTCGCCAATTACAAGTCCCTGCAAACCGCCTTTTACGGTTTCCACTTCTTCCATGCTTCCTACTTCCAGCCCGGTTTGGGTCAGAATGTCACAAATTTCCTGTGGTGTTTGCTCCAGTTTGATGTAATCTTTTAGCCAGGAATACGATATATTCATTTTGAATGTTTTTTTGTCGTTTTTTAAACGCGACAAAAGTAAGGATTTTATCCGATGATGGGAAAGTTGTGGCTTTGAAAGTGTGCTTTGCCTCCATTTCTTAAAGCTTTATCGAATCATGACCAATGAATGCAGGAAACCTTGAATTCTGTCATTAGTGGTTGTATGATTAATTTTTATCTTCGGCCTTCAAAATAAAACTGAAGTTGTATGAGAAAGAAACTGCTCTTAATTGTTGTTTTAGCTGGTTTGGCGGTTGTTTCGTGCCAAAACCAAAAAACAGAAAGTAAAACTGACATGGAAAATCCATTTTTTAACGAGTGGAACACGCCTTTTGGGGTTCCGCCGTTTGAAGCGATCAAAGTAGAACATTATGTGCCCGCTGTGGTGGCAGGTATCGATGAACAAAAAGCCGAAATTGAAGCATTGGTAGCCAATACCGATGAATTGACTTTTGAAAACACGATCCTGGCCCTGGATAAATCGGGTAGTTTGCTGAACAAGGTTACCGGGGTGTTTTACCCGCTTAGCAGCGCCAATACCAACGACGAGATGCAGGCTGCAGCCCGCGAAATTTCGCCAATGTTGTCGAAAAACCGTGACGAGATTTCGATGAATCCCGAGCTGTTCAAAAAAATCAAATCGATTTACGACCGCCGGAATGAACTGGGACTGGATGACCAGCAAATTCGTGTGACTGAAAAATATTACCAGGATTTTGAGCGCAACGGTGCCAACCTTTCGCCCGAAAACCAGGAAGTGCTAAAAGGCATCAATGGCGAGTTGTCGATGTTGTATCTTCAGTTTGGTGAAAACCTTTTGAACGAAACCAACAAGAATTTCAAGCTTGTTATTGACAAGGAAGAAGACCTGGCCGGTTTGCCGGAAGATGTAATTGCCGGTGCTGCGGCTGAAGCCGAAAAAGCAGGCGAAACAGGCAAATGGGTTTTCACGATGGCCAAACCAAGCTGGACACCTTTCCTGCAATTTTCTGAAAAACGCGAACTGCGCGAAAAACTGTACCGCGGTTATTTTATGCGTGGTAACAACGACAATGAAAGTGATAACAAAGAGATCATCAAAAAATTGTAAAGCTGCGCGACCAGAAAGCAAAACTGATGGGCTTTACCAATTTTGCGGCTTACAAGGCTGATGTAAACATGGCGAAAACACCCGAAAACATTACGAATTTCCTGATGGAACTTTGGGAGCCTTCGCTGAAAATGGCCCAGGAAGATGTAAAAGCCATGCAGGCGATTGCCGACCGCGAGGGAGCTAACATCAAAATCGAATCGTGGGATTGGTGGTACTATGGCGAAAAACTGCGCAAAGAAAAATACGACCTGGATGAAGCTGAACTGAAACCTTATTTCAGCCTCGAAACGGTTAAGGAAGGAATTTTCTATGTGGTAGAAAACCTGTACGGATTGAAATTTGTAAAACGCGACGATATTCCGACCTATCATAAAGAAGCTGAAGCATACGAAGTGCTGGAAGCCGACGGTTCGCACCTGGCTGTTTTGTACATGGATTTTCATCCGCGTGACGGAAAGAAAGTGGGCGCGTGGTCAACCGGTTTCCGCGATGTTACTTACCGCGACGGCAAACGCATGCCTTACATTGGCGAAATTGTAATGAATTTTACACGCCCCGCAGGTGATGCACCGGCTTTGCTGAGTTTTGACGAAGTGGAAACTTTTTTCCACGAATTCGGACATGCCCTGCATTTTATGTTTGTGGACGGTAAATACGACCGCACCATCGGAAGCGTTCCGCGCGATTTTGTTGAATTGCCTTCACAGATTATGGAAAACTGGGCGGCCGATCCGGAAGTGATCAAAGTATACGCCAAGCACTACCAAACGGGAGAAACCATTCCGGATGCGTTGCTGAACAAACTGGTGAAAGCTGGTACTTTTAACCAGGGTTTTGTAACTGGCGAATACGTGGCAGCTGCCCTGCTCGATATGGATTATCACACTACCGAAAATACGGATATTGCGGATGTAAACCAGTTCGAAAAAGAGGCGATGGATGCTATTGGTTTGATTCCGGAGTTTGTTCCGCGCTACCGCAGCACCTATTTCTCGCATATTTTCTCGGGCGATGGTTATTCGGCCGGTTACTATGTGTACATCTGGGCGGCAGTGCTCGACACCGATGCTTACGATGCATTCAAACAAAGCGGTGATATTTTCAACAAGGAATATGCGGCCAAGTTCCGTACACTGCTTGAAACCAGCGGTGCATACGATGGTATGGATGTGTACCGTACATTCCGCGGACAGGATCCTTCGAAAGAACCACTTTTGCGTAAACGCGGACTCTTGTAGCCGTTGTTTCAAAACGATAACAAAGCGTCGTGTCCTTTCCGGACACGACGTTTTTTTTGAAAAACTGTGAGCTGAGCCACAAGCTTCAAGTCACAAGCTTCAAGCTACAAGTAAACTACAGCAGCATGGCAATACGGCAACACGGAATTACAGACATTGCTAAATTGTCAAATTGCAAAGGGCATGGAGCAGAGCGTGGAACTTCGAGCTCAAGAACTGACAAATGACAAATGACTCGTAGCTTATTTCTACAGACCCGGGTATCGTGACTCAGTTTATCCTTTGGCTTCCGTATCTTCCTTTTTTACAATGGGGAAAGGTTTGGTAACCTCGCCGGTGTACAGCGTAACATGCGGGAACGGGATTTCAATGCCTTCGCGGTCGAAAGTTTCTTTAACGTCCAGGAAAACGGAGTTCTTAACCGCCTGGTAATTGGCTTTTTCAAACCAAACCCCCAGGTGTATATTGATGCTGCTGGCGCCAAACTCTTTGAAAATGATCAGTGGCTCGGGTTCGTCGAGGCACAATGGGTTTTGCCTCACAATTTGCTCGAGCAATTCTCTTACTCTTCTCAGGTCTTCCTTGTAAGCAACGCCGATGTTAAAATCAAGCCTTCGGATGGGGAATTTGGTAACGTTAATCACTTCTGAACTGATCACGGTTTGGTTGGGAATACGTAGCAACAGTCCGTCGAATGTCCTGATTTTTATGGACAAGAGGTCGATGCTGTAAACCACGCCCGATTTGTCGCCGATTCTAACCACATCGCCAATCTCGAACGATTTTTCCGAAACCAGGAAAAAACCGCTGACAATGTTGCCAATGCTGGTTTGCGAGGCCACACCGAGTACAATCCCGATAATTCCGGCAGCTCCGAAGAACGGCGTCAGGTTGATATTCATTTCAGCAATAACAACAAAGGCCAGAATTATGTAGCCCGTATAATTGATCAAACGGGTAACTATCATCTGCCGTTGTTTCGACATGGATTTGGGAAGCAGCCTTTTAACAACCGACCGGATAGCATAGATGATCACCGTGCCAATGGCGATAATTATCAGTGCAATGATCAGGCGTTCGAGGTTTTCTGCGTTAAAGTATTTTGACCAGTCAAAGTTCATTATTCAAATCTGTAAATATTTCTGATAAAGTGAAAGTTTGCCTTTAACAAACCTTTTAAGTCGTTTGTTCGTGGTTTGGCCACCGTTTCGGGGTTTTCTCCGTGGAATTGTTTCGCTGTTCCGTAGGCCACCGAACTTATGCTGTCCTGCCCTTTGTATTCGAGTTTTACCACGCCTGTCACCAGCTGGTTGTTGTTTTTGTAAAGGGGCAGGTTATCGGTTTTTATGATCAGGCGCTGCACTTCCAGCGTTTGATTCCAGTCGTTGAAAATCGTGATCGGGCAGATGGCTTCAAATTCCGAAACTTTCATATCAGAAAAAGAAAGAAAGTATTCGTTACCAATCGAGTAGGCCGGAACTCCGCTGTCGGGCTCTCCAAACCAGGTGTCCGATAAACGGGTGGAGGGGATTTCCTTTAACAGGTTTTCGGCCTGTACCTTTGAGAAATACACCTGCAGCACCAGCGGAATTTTAATAAAGAAAGTCATTCGCTGGTGGGGAGCAATCATCATTTTATTGCCTTTAAAAACCAGCGGTTTTGATGGAAGTGCCGGACTGATTACAAGGCTGTTTGATTTGCCCGACTGAAAATATTCTCCGGAACTGATCTCTTCCGCTTGAATCGTATCGGAGGCTGTGTTTTCTTCAAATACGCGTAAAAACCAGCCTTCTTTTTCCCGTTTTACGCCTATCAGAAAATTGTTACAGGGTAGC
>JBKDZK010000679.1:0-3932 GCA_047971205.1 Draconibacterium sp. | reverse complement strand
CGTTGAGTAGCCCAGGCCCAAGGATTTTCTTTGGCAAAAACACGCGGAATTTTCCCGTCTGCATAGATTGGAGGATGTACGTAAGGAGGAATTCTCATTGCCTGATAGAAAATACCGAAGTTTGTTTCATCTCCCCCCGGGGGTGCATTCCTTGTCTGGAGCATTCCTCCTAAATTAATACGTAACAAAGTAGATGGTGTCACATTAATATCCACGTTTGAACGCACTGTGTAGCGGTTTACTTTCAATGCAGAATCCCAGTCTTGTGCCGGGTCTGTTCTTATAATTCCATTTTCATCGTAATGCCCTAATACCAAGGCATATCGCAATATATCTGTTCCCCCGTTTACACTAATATTTGCGCGGGTATTATCGGCCTGATCTTTTGCTACCACATCCCACCAATCCACGTCAGGATATAGCTCCGGATCAGTTTGGTATTTGTAGTTAAGCAGTGTTGCTTCACTTGCAAAAGGAGCCCTGCCGGCATCGAGGTTCATCTCATTTATAAGCTCCAGATATTCTACGCTACCTATATAGTCTGGCATACGTATTGGAGCGGTGTATGCTTTTTCGAGACGAACGTCAATCTGTGGTTTGCCAATTTTGCCACGTTTGGTATTAATCATTATTACCCCGTTTGCTCCTCTTACTCCATACACTGCACTTGCAGCAGCATCTTTCAAAACGGAAAATGATTCAATTTCCTCAGGATCGATGTCATGTAAAGATCTTTCAATTCCGTCTACCAATACCAGCGGATTTGTATTCCCCCTAAAGGTACTGATACCACGTATCCAGAAGTCTGAATTATTAAACCAAGGGTCACCACTTCGTTGTACTGCAATCACACCAGAAACCATGCCTGCAAGATTATTACTCAACGATCTGGACGGAGTATGTTGTAATTTCCCTGGCTCAATACTGGTAATAGACCCCACAACGGAAGCTCTCTTCTGTGTTCCATATCCAACGACCATTACTTCATCCAAAGCTTCAACATCTGCCTCCATTGTAACGTCAATTATATTTTTTGACCCAACAACCTCTTCTCTCGAGTTGTAGCCAATGTAGGAGAATCTCAAAGTCGGAGTGGAAAGGGAAAGGGAAATGGTATAGGTTCCATTAACATCTGTTACTGTTCCGTTTGTGGTTCCAACTTCGACCACATTCACACCGATAAGAAGTTCCCCTTTTTCATCCATCACACGTCCGGTAACTTTTCGCTCGGATTGCGCCGATGCTGATACAGTGTTTCCTATGCATAAGAGAATCATAAGAAGCATTTTACTAATTCTTCTTCGTTTGTCTTTCATAAATTTTTTTTTGTTTTTTTTAAATTTGAATTTTAGTAAAGTTTGATTGTCACTTTCCAATTATTTCGTCAAGCTTTTCCTGTGAAATCCCAAAAAAGAACGTTGCTCCGTTTTGGAAAGGTTCTTTCATCTCAAAATTTTCAAAGGCAATACCTCCCGGTATCGGGTCATCGCTTGCCCAATATGCAAAACGACCGTTAACTAGTCCTTTAAGATTTTTATTTGGTTTTTCTTTTATCCAATATTGTGTTGCAGCTTTTCCATGATATTGCCAATGCCCGGAAGTGCCTGGCGCGTAAACTGCTTTACTGTAGTCTTTTTCTTTAGGCTTTGACATAAAATACGCTCTTCCGTTTTTATCCTTTATCATTTCTTTTTGAGTGAAATGTTGATGTGGCGTGAAATGAATGTCTTCATATTCAGGCCAAATCTCAAGTGCCGATTTTTGCCCGTCTTTCAGATAGAGTGTCCTTAGCCGGGCTTTGTTTCCCATTGTTGCAGTTGTAATAAAATAGTCCAGATCAACAGAACCTTCATATGTGTAAGTCGTTATTGAAAATTCATAAGGGCGCGATTCAAAAAAACGAAGTCGGACATAAACCCGTGCACCATTGTCGAATGGTTCAGAAAAAATATAAAGCGTTAGCGTTTCCTCGCCATTAATGTTTTCTACTAGCCCTCTTGCCGGAAAATCTTCGTTTAAAGGAATAACAGCTGTTGATTCGTTTGAACTCCAAAAACGTTTTCCTCTTTTCCCTTTGTCAATGCTACTCATTTCAAGCTCTGATAACCCCCTATTTTCGTTTCCTTTAGGAATCGGCTCCAGAGCAATGAAGTTCATCACCTCAGCGCGTTCTAAGCCTAAATAAGGTGTATAAATCCTCAGCAATCCCCTTGGCCCGGGCAGGGGAGCCAGCCCGACTTGTATTCCATTAACATGTCCCCACACAGGCATTGCCAGTCTTTCTCGCGAAGGTTGTATCCATATTCCGGTTGTATCAGGAGGTGCCATTTGGTTCCAATACGGTAGGTTTTCCTGTGAAGATACTGATACAACTGTTGTAAATGAGAAAAATAAAATTAAAGTCAAACGCATTTTCATGGTTTACTATATTTTGGGTATCAATTGGTTCAATTAAATTTTCTTTGAATATCAATCAGAAAAATCTCCCATATCTGCGATTTCTGCTTTCATCAGAAAAACATTGTACGGCATCCATATCGACATTGCAAAATAAAGGTTATTACCGCTTACAGATAAAGGATGAAAGTACGAGCCGTATAACTGCGCGTACTCAGTACCTGCTGCCAACTCGTAAGGTTCGCTCCATGGCCCGGTAATATCTTCTGCTGTTCGCATGGTTATGTTATAGCGGTCGGAAGAGAAATAGGCAATTATCCATTTTTCGAGGGATTGATTATAAATAAACGATAATTCACCCATCCTGTCGTCTATTATTACCGAAGCTTTGCTTTCATCTCCGGTAAGCCATTGCTCGGATGTTCCGTTCCAATATTCGTAATTAGCCTGGTTTTCGATATCGGATTCAAGAAACCGGGCTAGTTTTGCACTGCTGTCTCTTCCTGTTTGTGTACCAATCATATACACATATTCGTCTTTTTTGAAATAACCAACTTGTCCGAAATTGCTATATGGAGAGAATGAGACGTCCTCACATTTGGTCCATGTTTGTCCATTATCAGCAGATTTGTACATTCCTGAATAATTGGTAACCCATCCTGTCCAGTTTCTGATGTTAAAATAATGCACATAATCAATTCCGTTGGCACGGATGGCTGCTGTTGGAATAGATGTCCAGTCGCCATTACCCGATACATCTTTCCCTCCATAAACAATTTCCCGGGCATCTCCTCTTTCGTCAGTTGCCATGTTGCTAAACGAAAGGCCATCTTCTAAATCATCATCATTAGAAAAAGCCAACACATTGCTTCGCCAACTGCCTCCATTGGGACCAGGATTAGAAGGATCCGGGGTGAAATCTCTTCCGAAAGTATCTCCAAAGAAAATCCCGTATTTTCCGGGTTCCGTTTCCCAAATAATACCGAGGTCAGTTCCTCCCACATTCCAATTTAATGCAGTGTTGTTGGGGCTTGGAAAAGTTTCGTCTGCCATAGGCGTTCCTGTAACGCGTGCAATGCGGTCAACACTCCGGATAAAAAATCCCCAACGGTTATCGATATTCAAAGAAAGGTTGTTAGACTTATTCCCGTCTTTGTAAATAGCACTCAATACTAATTTGAAAGCCTCAGGATCGGATTCCTGAATTACATATTTAAATGAATAAGAGGATAAAAGTTCGCTTTTATCAATCTCTACAGAATAATTATCTCCACCATTCTTTTTTACTGAGATATAATCAATAGCATCAAGGTTTTGAAAGGTCAGTGTTGTTGTTACTGTTTTTGTTTCTTTATCAGGAACAAGATTTGTTTCTGAAGCTTTAATTTCATCAACCGGTACATAGGGTTCTTCATCATCATCTTTAGTACATGAAAATAAAAAGAGCGCAGAACACATTAAGATTATATAAACTGAAATTTTAGGAGTAATTATGAATTTAATATTATCTTTTAATAAAGTATTATAAACAAAGA
>JBKDZK010000678.1:0-3757 GCA_047971205.1 Draconibacterium sp. | reverse complement strand
CGCTTCTCGCTCGAAGGAGCTGAAGCCTTAATTCCGGCACTGGATGCGATCATCGAGAAAGGAGCTGAACTAGGCCTCGAAGAGTTTATCATTGGAATGGCACACCGTGGCCGTTTAAATGTGCTGGCCAATATTCTTGAAAAACCTTACCAGAATATTTTCAAAGAATTTTACGGAAAAGAGTACGAAGACGATATTTCGCAGGGCGATGTAAAATATCACCTGGGCTACGAAAATGAAGTAACCACCGACTTTAACAAGAAGGTAAAACTGAAGCTGTTGCCCAACCCGTCGCACCTCGAAACCGTGGCACCGATTGCAGAAGGAATGGTTCGTTCGCAAATAGATTCGGTTTACCATGGCAATTACGACAAAGCGGCGGCCATTATTATTCACGGCGACGCGGCCATTGCTGCACAGGGCGTGGTGTACGAAACCATCCAGATGTCGCAGTTGCCCGGCTACAAAACAGGAGGCACCATTCACCTGGTGATCAACAACCAGGTGGGTTTTACCACGCCTTACCTGGAGGCGCGCTCCAGTACCTATTGTACCGACGTGGCCAAGGTTACCCGTTCCCCCGTTTTCCATGTGAATGGCGACGATGTGGAAGCACTGATCTTCACAATAAAACTGGCAATGGAATTTCGTCAAAAGTTTCATGCCGATGTATTTATTGATATTTTATGTTACCGCAAATACGGGCACAACGAGGGCGATGAGCCGCGTTTTACCCAGCCTTTATTGTACAAAGCCATCGCTCGACACAAGAATCCCCGCGATATTTATGCCGATAAACTTAGCGAACTGGGTGTATTGACACTGGAAGATTCGAGGACGAAGGTGAAAGAGTTTGACCAGTTTCTGGAGGGAAAATACAAGGAATCGGAAAAGATTGATAAGCTGAAGATCCGTCAGTTTATGGTAAAGCCCTACGAACCTTACGAAATGCCATCAAAAGCGATCTTCAATGGAACGATTGAAACCGGCGTAAAGAAGAGCGTGCTTTTGTCGGTTGCTGAAAAAATCAATGAACTTCCGCAAGACCTGCCTTTCTTTAAAAAGGTGGACCGTATTATTTCGGACCGGAAAATGATGATCCACGACGACCGCCTGGATTGGGCGATGGGTGAGTTGCTGGCGTACGGAACGCTGGTAACCGACGGTCATCCGGTGAGGGTGAGCGGACAGGACAGCGAACGGGGAACCTTTGCACACCGTCATGCTGCTTTTGTGATCGAAGGAACCGAAGATAAATATTATCCGCTGCAACACATAGCCGACAACCAGGCACCGTTTAGTGTGTATAACTCGCTGCTTTCGGAATATGCCGTTCTCGGTTTTGAGTATGGTTATTCGCTGGCACAGCCCAACGGACTTACGATTTGGGAGGCACAGTTTGGCGATTTCCACAACGTGGCACAGGTAATCATCGACCAGTACATTACTTCCGCCATCGAAAAATGGGGGCTGATGAACGGCTTGACGCTGTTTCTTCCGCATGGCTACGAAGGACAGGGACCCGAGCATTCCAGCGCACGTATTGAGCGCTTTTTGCAACAGGCAGCCGGAAACAACATCCAGGTAATTGTGCCCAGTACACCGGCCAACTTGTTCCATTTGCTGCGTCGTCAGGTGAAAATGAACATGCGTTTGCCGCTGGTGGTGTTTACGCCCAAAAGTTTGTTGCGGCACCCGATGGTGACATCCAAGCTCGAAGAGTTCACCAAAGGCGGTTTCCAGGAGATCATTGACGATCATGTGGCAGAACCCGATTTGGTGGAACGTGTAGTGCTGACTACCGGAAGGCTGTATTACGACCTGGCCAAATACAAGGTGGAACACGGCATTACGGATGTGGCGCTGGTGAGAATGGAGCAGATTTATCCGATACCGCATAAAGCGATCAACGATATTCTGAAAAAGTATCCAATGTCGGAAGAATTGATTTGGGCACAGGATGAACCCGAAAACATGGGTGCATGGCCGTTCCTCGCGCGAAAACTCGATTGCCTGGGAATCAAAAGGATCACACGTCCTGAAAGTGCCAGTCCGGCGGTTGGATTGATGGAAAAACACCGTCAGGGACTGGAGAAACTGATCAGTTCGGTTTTTTCAAAAAAAGAGGTGACCGTTTAGAAGATTCCTTCCATTTCATAAAGAAATGAACCATCGAAAAGTTCTATGTAGCTTTCAGCGTTGTTTCTTGTGAATGTGACGAATTATGGAAAGCTTTGAATGAAATTTAGAGATAAATAAAAAACCATGATAATCGAAGTAAAAGTTCCCAGTCCGGGAGAATCGATAACCGAAGTGGAAATAGGCAGCTGGCTTGTTGAAGACGGGGCAGTGGTGTCGAAAAACCAGGAAATTGCTGAGGTTGAATCGGATAAAGCAACCCTGACCATTGTGGCGGCCGAAGGTGGCAAGATTGAAATAAAAGCCGCCGAAGGAGAAACGATTGAAGTAGGTGCCGTTGTTTGCACCATCGATACCAGCGTAGCTCCCGGGGTGAAAAAGGCTGAGGCGAAGGCTGAGGCTGAGGTGAAGGAAACACCCAGGGTGGAGGCGAAGAAAGAAGCCGAGCCAGCCAAAGAAGTAATAGCATCGGAAGCTTATGATAAGGTGAAAGTGACTTCTGTGGCCAAAGAGATGATGACGGAGAATGATCTTTCGGTGGACGATGTGATCAACGGGTTGAAACGCCTGGGCAAAAAAGAGGTGGAAGCCGTTTTGAGCGCTCCTGCTGCCGCAGCAGTGGTTCCGAAACGCGAAGCCAGCCGTGCCGAAGAACGTGAACGGATGTCGAGCCTGCGCCGGAAATTAAGCGTGCGTTTGGTGGCCGTAAAAAACGAAACAGCTATGTTGACGACGTTCAACGAGATCGACATGAGTTTTGTGATGGACATGCGTAAAAAGTACCAGCAAAAGTTTGTGGACAAACACGGACTGAAGCTCGGGTTTATGTCGTTCTTTACGAAAGCAGCGGCGGTGGCTGCCGAATTTTACCCGATGGTAAATGCACAGATCGACGGGGAAGAGATCGTAATGCCGCAATTTGTGGATGTGGGAATTGCCGTTTCTACGCCCAAAGGTTTGATGGTGCCGATCGTGCGGAATGCCGAAAGTAAATCGGTTCCGGAGATTGAGCAGGAAATTAAGGAACTGGCCGAAAAAGCCCGTACCAAAAAAATATCGGTGGAAGAACTGACCGGTGGCACTTTTACCATTACCAACGGTGGTGTGTTTGGTTCGCTGCTTTCCACGCCAATCATCAACCCGCCGCAATCGGCTATCCTGGGGATGCACAACATTGTGGAACGCCCCGTGGCTGTTAACGGGCAGGTGGTGATCCGCCCGATGATGTATGTGGCGTTGTCGTACGACCACCGCATTATCGACGGAAAAGACTCGGTGGGCTTCCTGGTAAAAGTGAAGGAGATGATTGAAAATCCGGAGCGCATGTTTACCAACGGAAAAGACGCCGGCGAGTTATTGTTGGGGATTTAAAAACGTACTTATACGATATGGGAGAACCGTTCCTTCTTTTGGGGGAGCGGTTCTTTTTTATTAGGATGGGTAGCGAGGCTGTCCAAAAAGTCAAAATAAAGAAAATTCTTGAAGTTGACTATCCCTGTGGCAGAGCCAAGGAGTATTACGCCAACTTCATTTCAGCTAAATCGCTGAAAACCGAATTTTCTTTATTTCACCCCTCTGTCAGCCATAGAGGCTGACATCTCCCCTCAATGAGGGAGAA
>JBKDZK010000677.1:0-5157 GCA_047971205.1 Draconibacterium sp. | reverse complement strand
TTTCATAGCCTTCTAACTTTTGTTAATTTGGAAATACAAAGTTAGTTGGCTTAGCTATTTATTCATGTCCTTTTGTCTTTGCCCATTTTTAGTTATTACCTCAATGGTGTGGCTTTCATTTGACTAAAATTGCTTGCTTTTAAGTAATCATGTAATGCTTAAAAACTCCGAATAATCTTCATCTCAGGTTTAAAGGTTACCGCAACCTTCAATCCGGGTTGGAACGATGACACCGACAGCAATTAAACAAGCAGTCACAAAAATAAAAAATCCGGTAAGCACTGCTCCCGGATTTCTCAATATCTTATATCACTACTTTGAACTTTCCTCGCCTCATCCTGTCATCCGCCCGATTTCATTTCCCAAACGGAACCGGAATATCCAAATCCTTACAAATCTTTTCAGCCGTAAACTGTTTAATATCCGGATGTCGCGGGACAGTCGAAAGCTTTCCTGAATGTGGATTATGAAAAACACTATGCTTGCTTCCTTCCCGAAGCAGAAAACAGCCATAACGCGTTAAATGCTTTATGAGTTTCTGCCGCTTCATTCAGAAAATTGCAACGGCTCCCGGTAGCTTTTTCTTCCTTTTATAGCATTCTTCTGCGATAAAACTTTGTTGGCCTCCAAGACCAAAGCGATCGCTTCTTTTAAATTCTCCCTGGCTTCATCCAAAGTTTCCCCTTGGGAATTAGCACCTGGAATTTCCTCAACATAGGCAGAATATCCCCCGTCAGGTTCTTCTACAAACACCGCTGTAAATGATGAATTATTCACATACATAACAAACCATTTACTGTAAATATAAGAAAATCAACAATAGAAACGACACCCCTATTCCTTAGCAACAGATTACTCTACCGCATTCTCTACCCTTTGCCGCACTTTGCTTCCCGGGTAAACTTTCAGGGCTTCCTCCAGAATTTTGAGCGCCTTTGCCAGGTCTTCTTTTTTTAGTACGTACGCAATCCTCACCTCATCATGTCCTCTGTCGGGGACGGTATAAAAACCCGATGCCGGAGCCAAAAAGATCGTTTGTCCTTCAAACTGAAAATCAGACAACAACCACTCACAAAAGCGATCCGAATTATCAACGGGCAAACGGGCCACCGTATAAAATGCGCCCATCGGAATCGGGGAATAAACCCCGTCGATCCGGTTTAAACCGTCAATCAGAAACTTACGGCGGTTCACATATTCGTTATAGTTATTGAGCATGTACTCCGGGTCGGCATCCAACGAAGCCTCGGCTGCAATTTGTCCGATCAACGGCGGACTTAAACGCGCCTGACAGAACTTCATTACATTCTTTTTAACCGCCTCATTTTTGGTGATCAATGCACCAATACGTAAACCACACTCGCTATACCGCTTTGAAACAGAATCGATCAGTACCACGTTCTGCTCAATACCTTCCAGGTGAAAGGCAGAAATATAAGGCGCCCCGGTGTAACAAAACTCACGATAAACCTCGTCGGAGAAAAGATACAGATCGTACTTCTTCACCAGGTCGCGAATTTCGTTCATTTCCTGCTGCGTATAAAGATACCCGGTTGGATTGTTCGGGTTGCAAATCATAATTCCCTTGGTTTTGGGAGTGATCAGCTTCTCGAACTCTTCCACGGGCGGCAAAGAAAAACCTTCTTCGATATTGGCAGCGATCGAACGAATTTTAGCCCCCGCTACAATGGCAAAAGCTTCGTAATTGGCATACGCCGGTTCCGGAACAATGATCTCATCACCCGGATCGAGGCAGCTCATAAACGCAAAAGTAACCGCTTCGCTTCCTCCCGAAGTAATGATAATATCTTCGGCCTGCACATCAATGTCAAACTTGTGGTAATATTTCGCCAGTTTTTGCCGAAACGAAAGAATTCCCTCACTGGGAGTGTACTCTAGTATTGTACGATCGATGTTCTGAATCGCCGCCAGTGCTTCTTTGGGTGTAGGTAAATCGGGTTGACCGATGTTCAAATGAAACACTTTTACCCCCTTCTCCTTAGCTCTTTGAGCCAACGGAGCCAATTTCCTGATGGGTGAATCAGGCATTATCCTTCCCCTATCTGATACTGTCGGCATACTAAATAAATTACAAGTGAGCAAATATAAGCCTATCAATCTAAAAACAACGACGATTGAAAAGTTTCATTTTGGAATATTGTCGGAAATTTAACTTCCAAATTAACATCACATTGAGCCACTGAGAGTTCATTCGTTAACAAAGCGTTAAATAATTAAGTTTTATCATGTTTTCGTAAACTCTCTATTTTTACTTTTGAGCTCGAATTATAACTACTAAATCTTTAAGATATGATTATCGGAGTACCTAAGGAAATCAAAAATAATGAAAATCGTATTGCTCTTACGCCTGCGGGAGCGGCCGAACTAAGTAAACGCGGCCATGAAGTTTACATTCAGGCAGGTGGCGGTGCCGGCAGTGGTTTTCCAGATGAAGACTACATAGATGCAGGTGCCAAAATTCTTCCGACCATTGAAGATGTGTATGGGATTGCTGAAATGATCATTAAAGTAAAAGAGCCGATTGAGCCGGAATACAAGCTGATCAAAAAAGGCCAGATCCTCTACACATACTTCCATTTTGCTTCGAGCGAGGAACTTACCAATGCAATGATCGAAAACGGCTCCGTCTGTTTGGCATACGAAACCGTTGAAATGGCCAACCGTTCGCTCCCGTTGCTGATACCAATGAGTGAAGTTGCCGGCCGTATGTCGGTACAGGAAGGTGCTAAATACCTGGAAAAAACATTTGGTGGATACGGCGTATTGCTGGGCGGTGTTCCCGGTGTTCCTCCGGCCAATGTATTGATTATTGGTGGTGGTATTGTAGGAACAGAAGCCGCCAAAATGGCTGCCGGACTGGGTGCTGATGTTACCATTATGGACGTTTCGCTGCCCCGCCTGCGTTACCTCGACGACATTATGCCGCCGAATGTGAAAACCATGATGAGCAACGAATACAACATTCGCGAAGCAGTAAAACAAAACGACCTAATTATTGGTGCAGTTCTTATTCCGGGAGCCAAAGCTCCGCATCTGGTGACTCGCGACATGCTGTCGACCATGAAACCGGGAACCGTATTGGTTGACGTAGCCGTTGACCAGGGAGGATGTTTTGAAACCACCAAAGCGACTACGCATGCCGAACCGACTTTTGTAGTCGACCACGTTCTTCACTACTGTGTGGCCAACATGCCGGGTGCGGTTCCACGTACTTCAACCATCGCCTTAACCAATGCGACTCTGCCCTACGCCATCCAGATTGCACAAAAAGGGTGGAAACAGGCTTGTATCGACAGCGAACCTTTACGCAAAGGGCTCAATGTTGTGGATGGCAAAGTTGTTTACGAAGGAGTGGCTGAAGCTTTCAATCTTCCGCTCCACAATGTAGAATCGGTACTATAAAAAACCAATCGACATAATTTCAAGCCTCTCCGGTTTTTCGGGGAGGCTTTTTTTTGACCGCCTCACACTTCCCGCAAATATTGTATATTTAGGCCTCAAAGCACCGGCAATGATTAAAACCAGACAAAAACTCTACGAAATTATTTTTGAAGCAGATACGCCGAAAGGAAAACTTTTCGACGTAATATTGCTGTTTGTCATCCTGCTAAGCGTAGCACTGGTTATGCTCGAAAGTGTCCCGTTTATCCGGCAGGACTACCGAACACACTTGCACATTCTGGAGTGGATCATTACCGGCATTTTTACCCTTGAATACTTTCTTCGGATTCTTATCGTACGAAAGCCCTTCCAATACATTTTCAGCTTTTACGGCATTATCGACTTTTTGTCGGTCATTCCAACCTACATCGGCTTGTTCCTGGTTGGTTCGCACAGCCTGGTTGTAATCCGGATCTTACGAATGCTCCGGATCTTCCGAATCCTGAAACTAAGCCGCTACACGCAGGCCGGCAGATCGCTGGTACGCGCACTCTGGGCCAGCCGCGAAAAAATCAGCGTATTTATTTTCTTTGTGATCGTACTGGTGATTGTGATCGGAACGGTTATATACCTGATTGAAGGCGAAGCCAATGGTTTTACTAGCATCCCGCGCGGAATCTACTGGGCCATTGTTACGCTAACCACCGTTGGGTACGGCGACATTAGCCCGCAAACTTCGCTGGGGCAGTTCATGGCCAGCATTGTAATGATCATGGGTTATGCGATCATTGCGGTTCCAACGGGTATTGTTACGGCCGAAATCATCAATCCATCGCGGCGTGACAACACCCAGGTTTGTCCGCAATGTCTGTGGCACCACCACGACGATGACGCTGTTTATTGCAAGAAATGCGGCGCAAAGATCAATCCTCCGGCATAAAACATAAAGCACTCAATTAACAGGGACCAAACATTTGTGGATATTTAAATGTCCGCTTTCTGAGCCTACTCTGATCAAAAAACTATTTTTGTAGAAAATGGAGGAATTATGAAGCAGTATCTGGATTTATTGGAAACTATTCTGGAAAAGGGGACGAAAAAAGAAGACCGCACGGGTATCGGCACGATCAGCCGGTTTGGACATCAAATGCGTTTTGATCTGAGCGAAGGATTTCCGATGGTAACCACCAAAAAACTGCACTTAAAGTCGATTGTCTATGAGTTGTTGTGGTTTCTTGCGGGCGACACCAATGTAAAGTACCTGCAGGACAACGGAGTGAGAATCTGGAACGAATGGGCCGACGACGACGGCAACCTCGGGCATATTTACGGCTACCAGTGGCGCAGCTGGCCAACACCCGACGGGAAACACATCGATCAGATCAGCCAGCTAATCGACTCGATCAAAAATAATCCCGATTCGCGCAGGCACCTTGTAAGCGCCTGGAACGTGGGGGAACTCGACAAAATGAACCTGCCTCCGTGCCACATTCTCTTCCAATTTTATGTGGCTGACGGAAAACTATCGTGCCAGCTTTACCAGCGAAGTGCCGATGTTTTCCTGGGCGTTCCGTTCAACATCGCATCGTATGCGCTGCTGACAATGATGGTGGCACAGGTAACCGGGTTACAGCCCGGAGATTTTGTGCATACTTTTGGCGACGTACATATTTATTCCAACCACATCGAACAGGTAAAGCTGCAGTTAACACGCGAGCCATATCCCCTGCCAACCATGAAGATCAACCCCGATGT
>JBKDZK010000676.1:0-6852 GCA_047971205.1 Draconibacterium sp. | reverse complement strand
AAGGATGCTTCGGCTGCTGCTATTTATGGAACAAAAGCTACGTTTGGGGTGATTCTGATTACCACCAAAACCGGTAAATTCAACCAGGAAGGTAAAATCAGCTACAGCTACGACATTTCCTGGGACACTCCGTCGGCGATGCCCGACATCCTCGATTCGTACACCATTCAAAAAGCCGGTATGGACAAAATGGTATGGACAGGCGGCTCGGTTGGCGATGCCGATTTGAAAAAGCTGGAAGCCATGCAAAAGTACCTCGACAATCCTATTCCCGAAAATGCTTATTACATGGATGGGAATTCGATTATATGGGTAGGGAATATGAATCCCTACAAAACCGTTGTCAGAAACTGGACACCCACTAAAAAACACAACCTGAGTTTTACAGATGGTACCGACAGGATTTCTTACTATGTGTCGCTTGGCTACCAGAACCAGGAAGGAATGTACAGCATTAACACCGACGAATATAAGCGCTACAATGCAAGTGCACGCGTGAATGCAAAAATTAAAAAGTGGTTTAATGTTGAGGCAAAATTCAATTACAACAAAACCAGCTACGATGCTCCTTACCTTGTTGGAGGCAAAGGAAACCTGTGGGGGGTCATGCGCAACGAAACGGGCAAAAATATAAATATGCCGATAAAGACCGGGCCAAACGACCCTATTCCCGGCGCTTATACCGATAATATTCTGGCCTGGTTGACCTACGGAGCCAAAACCAGTTCTATTTCAACCTCAACATCGCTGGCTATTTCGCCCGAGATTATTGTGATTCCGAAAACCTTGAAATTAAAAGCCGATTTATCGTACCTGCCACAAACTACGGTTTACAATCGTCATAGTCCGCAACACGAATACATTACCATCAGCTGGACAAATCCGGTTTCGGAACAATCGGAAGCTCAGGATAACAGGGCCCGTTTAAGCCGTAGTTCGGTAGATACGTATTTGTTAAATACTTATGCCGATTTTAATAAATCATTTGCCGAAGTACACAACCTGTCTGCAATTGTTGGTTTTAGCCAGGAAAGTGTTACTTACGGAGCATTGACCGGTAACATGAGAGGTTTGTTCTCTCCCGACATTCAAAATCCGGGTGCAGCCGAAGACATTACGCTTCATACGCTTGAAACTGGGGCTCAGAAACGAACGGGCCGTGCGGTTTTTGGCCGTGTTAGCTATAACTATAAAGAACGCTACCTGGTGGAAATGAATGGCCGCTACGATGGTAGCTCGCGCTTTACGCCCAACGAGCGTTATTTCTTCTTCCCTTCGTTCTCTCTGGGGTGGCGTATTACCGAGGAAGCTTTTATGGCCGGTACAAAAAACTGGCTTACCAACCTAAAAATAAGAGCTTCGTGGGGTAAGTTGGGTAGCCAGCCAGGCAGTTATTATCCTTACCAAGCCACCATGAATTCTGGCAGCGCCGGTATGCTCATCGACGGCGTGTACGTGTCAACGGTGAATACCCCCGGGCTGGTATCCCCAACTTTGACATGGGAAAAAGCTGCTACGACCAACCTGGGTCTTGATGCCGGTTTCTTTGATAATAAACTGAATATAGCCTTCGATATTTTCGAGCGCAAAACTACTGATATCCTTACCAATGGTAACGTAGCTTATCCTTCGGTACTTGGCGCCAGCGCCCCACTCGAAAACTCGGGAGCCATAAAAGCATTCGGATGGGAATTGGCTCTTAAATGGAACGAGCAGCTGAAAAACGGCCTCCGCTACGGAGTAGAACTCTCTGTGTACGATTCAAGAACCAAAGTGGAACACTATGCCGCCAACCCGAGCAAAAACATCAGCTACCTCTACGACGGTGCCTACACGGGAGCCATCTGGGGCTATACAACAGGCGGTATTTTACAGGAAGAAGACCTGGAAAAAAAAGAATCGGGAACCGGCTACATTTTTAACGGCCCTTACCACACCGGAAACCTTTATCCCGGTTACATCTGGTACCGCGATATTAACGGCGACGGGAAAATCAGTAGTGGGAACAATACCGTTGACGATTCGGGCGACCGCAAGATAATTGGTAACAGCACGCCACGCTACCGCTATAGTGCCACAGGGAATTTGGGCTACAAAGGAATCGATTTCAGCCTATTCTTCCAGGGGGTTGCCAAACGCGATATCTGGACCGGAAGTTCGGCTTATTGGGGCGGCGGCGCCGGTTCGCAATGGATGTACGACCGTTCGTGGACACCCGATCGTACCGATGCCAAATTCCCGATGTACACCTCGGGGGTGAGCACACAAACTGCTTACCTGCTTAACGGAGCTTATTTGCGATTAAAACAAGTGATGTTGGGATATACTTTGCCACGGGAATTAACCAAGAAAGTAGGTGTTGACAGGTTACGTTTCCATGTTGCCGGTTATAACCTGTTTGAAATCACAGATATCCCGGGAGTTTTTGATCCCGATCAGATCTCCGATACTTATCCTGCCAAAAGAACCGTATCATTTGGTGTACAGGTGGGCTTCTAACAGGGTTAAATTGAATAACAAATTATATCGGATTCAATTTTCGAATTATTAATAACAAAAAAAGATGAAGAAGCTAAAATATTATATAGTTGCATTTTGCCTGACGGGTGGCATACTGCTTAGCTCGTGTAACGACGATTTTCTGCAACAAGATCCAATTCAGGAACTGGCCGAAGGCTCTTTCCTGAAAAATGAGGGCGATTTACCCTTGTTTTTAAACCAGGTGTACGACGATTATATCGTAGGACATCAAAATAGCTGGGCCGTCAGCCGTGTAGCTCCTTTCTACGATGTCCTGGGAAGCCCCATCATGTTCAAAGATTTGTTTTCGGACAATATGGTAAAAACGGGGAACTCAAGCAGCCGTTTAAACGAATCATATATTGTTCCGCAAAGCGGTGCAAACGAAGGATGGAGCTGGTCGAGTCTGAGAAAGATTAACTATTTCCTGCGTAACTACCGTATGGCAGAAGGCTCGGTAACCAGTGCCGACGAATTAAACAAATGGGTTGCCGAAGCATACTTTTTCAAGGCCTGGGATTACTACAATAAAGTGGTAATTTTTGGAGAAGTTCCGTGGTATGTTACCGATTTGAACGTGGATTCGGAAGAGTTGTACGCACCGCGTACTCCCCGTTCAGAATTGATGGACTCCGTGCTTTGGAGCATTAATTTTGCTGTGGACCACCTACAGGAAGGTAGCCGCCCCGATGGGCGTATTAATAAAAATATGGCTAACTTTCTGAAAGCCCGGATTTGCCTTTTTGAAGGAACCTTCCGTAAATACCATACTGAGTTGGGCCTTGAATCGAGTGCCAATAAATTTCTGCAGGAATGTGTTGCTGCCTGCGAGGAGATTATTGCCAGCGGACACTACGAGTTGTATAACGCCGGTACCGATTCGTATTGGAAAATGTTCAGTTTCCAAAAGACCCCAGCTACCGATGGGAACACCGAAGCCATACTGGCGCGTGTTTATGATGGCGACAAACTGGGCCACGCTACGCAACGTTATTTCGACCAAAACAACGGGGGTGCCGGAGGACGTTACAGCAAAGGAGCTACAAGAGGTTTAATTGACGAATATCTGTGCATTGACGGGCGTCCGATTTATACCGGAGGCTCAGAAGGCAATTATGTAAAAAATCCGCACTTCCAAGGGTACGATGGCTTGTGGACCGAGCTGGAAAACAGGGATCCGCGTTTGCGCCAAACCGTAGCGCGCCCGGGTGAATTTCAAACCATTTCTCCGGCTGGTGTTGGCGATATGAATATTGAAAAATACGGTATCAACTATCCGGCTATCGCCTACAACTATGCCCGTGCAAACGGTTCAACCGTAACCGGTTATTTGTTCTGCAAACACTGGGTGTGCGACTTCGATGAGTACAACGCAGTAACCAATGGCACACAAACTGCCGTAATGTTCCGCTACGGCGAAGTATTACTGATGCTGGCCGAAGCAAAAGCCGAGCTGGGTACATTTACCCAGGAAGATGCCGACAGAACCATCAATAAATTGAGAGAAAGAGCCGGTTTTGATTTCAATACATATCCCAATTCAAAACTCAATGTTTCGAATTTGCCGGATGACCCGCGTCTGGACAGAATTTATGCTGAAAAACTGGCTTACCCGGTGTCGCCGCTTATTCGCGAAATCCGCAGGGAACGAAGAGTGGAAATGGTGCTGGAAGGACAGCGTTACGAAGATTTAATGCGTTGGAAAGCCGGAAAATTAATGACCGTTCCGCTCAGAGGTATGAAGTTTACTTCAGAAAAACAAGCTATGTACGACGGGTCGCACGAGGCTGCTACCACGCCTGCTACCTGGACAGCAAAAAAAGCAACCATTGGCAAAGAAGTGTGGGTTGACGGAGACGGATTCCTGATTGCCTATCCACGCGACTCAAGGATAAGCGATGGTACATTGCCCTGGAGCGACAAACGTTACTACTGGCCTATTCCGTTCGATCAGCTTACCCTGAACAAGAACCTGACACAATCGCCCGGCTGGGAAGATATTGAGAGATAAATAAGCAAAACATTAGGATATACAAAATAATATGAAAACAATACATTATCAAAAATTAACTATTCTGCTGTTGGCTTTCGGACTGGCTTTCTCGTCGTGTACGGAAGACGATGAAATAAAGGTAGCTGCGGTAACCTTGCTACAGGCTGAATACGTGGACAACAATATGCAGATATCGCTGAAAGACAACGAGACCTTACAACTGACCCCTTTTATTATGCCCCAAAATGCTTCTGATAAGAACGTTGTTTACTCCAATAAAAATACGGAGATACTGACTATTAGTACAGACGGATTATTAACACCAAAAGCTATCGGAACAGATACCATTACGGTACAAGCCACTGATGGTTCGGGTGTTCAGACTTCGTACCGGGTTAACATTACCGACCACATGGTAAAAGCCACCGGCATTTCTGTTTCTGCTGAAGCCAGTAATGTTGAATTGAAAATTGGCGGAGCTACTTTTAACCTGGCCGATCACATTACGATCACGCCTGCCGATACATGGGACAAGTCGGTAAGCTACAAGTCGTCGAACGTAAATGTGGTTACAGTAAGTTCTGAAGGTATTATTACTCCTGTGGGAGTGGGGAATGCCACGGTAACGGTAACAACTGCTGACGGAAGCAACATTTCGCGCGATTGCAATATTACCGTACTCAACCTGGTAAAACGTGAAATTGACATTGAACGTACCGGATGGACAGTTACAACCTCGGTAAGCTACTCGGATGGAAACAATTATGTAACTGATGGTACTACAGGAAAACCTGAAGATATCCTGGACTTAAATCAGGCTACTTTCCTGTCGATGGTTAAACCGGGGAAAAAGTACGGTGACTATGATGGAACTACCTACACAGAAGTTTATTTTACAGTTGATTTGCAATCGGCTCAAAATTTCGATTATGTAATCTGGCAACACCGCACCACGAATACGTTGGCATTCCTGCGCCCCTATACGTTTACTATCTCCGGTAGTAACGATGCCTCGTCGTGGACAGTATTAAAAGAGAATGTTGAAATCCCCAATACGGGGGCAACAGCCCCAAACGGGAAAGATGAAAACGTTTACCACATTCCGCTGGTAGATTTGCCGGAAACACTAACCGAAGCACCGGCAGGGTTTAATTACCGCTATGTGAAAGTAGAGCTTACCTCGTGGAATACAGGGAGTGGAAGTACCATGCAAATTGCCGAATTTGGATTGGGGAAAATAATTGTTGAATAATTCTAACTCACTTTAAAAAAATGCCCGGGAGTTTTTCCGGGCAATTTTTTATTTATTATCTTGAAATAGCAGCCCGTTCAGAAATCCTAATATATGAGTTTTACAGTCGATAGAAGTTAATGAATACTACATTTGCAAACTGTTTTTATTCTAAAACCCGGAAGAACAAAAACAGTACAATAAAAAAACTGATATTGGGGCGTTAAGGCTGCCTGCCGATGAAAATGAATGTTTTCCGAGGCCTCGAAATGCCAAATGTTCCTTGTTGAAACAACTCAATAATACAACATGATCCGGAAATATCTACTCATTGCTCTTTTGGGCTTCCTGTATGTGCCAGCACTTCAGGCAAAAGTTGACTATCGTTTTCGGACCATGTCGCCCGAAGGAGGATTTTATTACGACGGTGTCAAATCCATTCAGCAGGATAAAGATGGTTTTATGTGGATACTGATGGAAAACGAGCTTTACCGGTTTGATGGCTACGAGTACAAACGCTATTATGGGAAGTTTGCTCAAACCGATAAAGCCAAAGAGTGGGTGTTCAATAATGTCGATGTGGATGCTTCGGGAAATCTGTTTGTAGCTACCAACAACGGGTTGTATTTGTACAAACGCCCACCAGATACCTTTCACCTTGAACGGAAGGGGAATATACAAAAAGTAAAAGTGGACAACCGGAACAACATCTGGATCAGAAGCGACAATACCTGGAGTATTTTAAACCGCAAAGACACAAGCCTTGAGACTCCTTTGTACGATGGAAAGAAACTACCTTATATCGGTGCCGTTTTTTGCCCCTATAACGACGATTTGTACGTTTCCAGCAATTATGGACGATTTTACAGGTATAACTACACTACCAGTGGTTTTTCGCAGTGTATGAATATGCCCGAAAGCGACGGGTTTGTCCTGGAAGCAAAAGCGTACAAAGGAAAACTATGGGTACTTGTTAAACCCTATGGCTTATACCGGATTGATTTGGCCACTTTTACCGTAGAAGACCACATTGATATTTACAAAAAACTGGATGTGAAAATGATCCGCGCTTTTCACGTCGATAAAACAGGAATGCTGTGGTTTGGTG